>NZ_JAVWTF010000038.1:14007-16813 GCF_036667855.1 Aurantimicrobium sp.
TTTGGGGGGTTATTATTAACCAAAACCGTTTTGACCTCTTTCTTTTTGGGGGGGCCGCCGGGGGGCGCCCCCACCCCCATTCTTAGATAAGAGCCAGGCTCTTACTTCTTGGTGATCTGGTAGTACAGAGGAACCGAGTTCCAACCGAATACCACGTTCTTCACGAGGGTTGAGTAACCACCGTTGACGTTGCTGTACCACAGGGGTACGGCAGGGAGATCCTGAAGCAGGATGACCTGTGCGTCTTGGAAGTACTTGTTTGCCTCGTCGAGTGAACCGGCTTCGTTACCCTTCGAGAAGAGCGCGTCTACCTCTTCGTTGGAGTAGTCACCATCGTTTGCACCAGCGTCAGTCTGGTACAGAGGCTCGAGGAAGTTCGCGAGCGCTGGGTAGTCAGCCTGCCATCCGGTGCGGAATGCAGTGGTGATGGTGCGGTCGGTAACTGCAGTGCGCAGTTCAGCGAAGGTTGGGTATGGAGCGCCAGAAGCGTCAATACCGAGGGTGTTCTTGATGCTGTTGCACACAGCGTCAACCCATGCCTGGTGGCCACCGTCGCCGTTGTAAGCGATCTGGAAGGTTCCGCTCCAAGGCGAGATCTTGTCTGCCTTTGCCCAGAGTTCCTGTGCCTTCTTTGCGTTGAAGTCCAGAACATCTGAACCCTTGAGATCCTTCGACCAGCCGTCAATGACGGGAGAGGTGAAGTCACGTGCAGGGGTGCGAGTGTTGTCGAAGATCACCGAAGTGATTTCGTCACGGTTGATGGCCATCGAGATGGCCTGACGACGCAACTGACCTTCTTCACCCGAGAAGTGCTCAAGAGACTCTGGGATGGTGAAGGACTGGAAGATAGCTGCAGGCTGGTTGATCGCACGGTCACCGAGGTCGGTGGTGTAGGTCTTCATTGCTGCATCAGGAATACCGTCCAGAACATCGAGGTTGTCGCTGAGCAGGTCTGCATACGCAGCATCCTGAGTTGCGTAGAACACGATGTCGAGTCCGCCGTTCATAGGCTTACGGCCACCCTTGTACTCAGGGTTTGCAACAAGGTTGATGTCCACGTTGTGCTTCCATGCACCCTTTTCAGCAACCATGTAGGGGCCGTTACCAATGGGGTTCTCACCGAATGCTTCCATGTCTTCATAGGCGACCGAAGGCAGTGGGAAGAATGCCGAGTATCCCAAACGCAGTGGGAAGTCCGACTGTGGGCTCGAGAGGGTCACGGTGAAGGTCAGGTCGTCAACAACCTGGAGACCAGTCAGGTCAGAGTCCTCTTCGTAGTTGAAGCCCTCGATTGCATCGAAGAAGTAGCTGTTGAGCTGTGCGTTGCTGAACAGCGCACCGTACTCCCATGCCTTCACGAAGGACTCAGAGGTAACCTTTTCACCGTTGGTGAAGGTCCATCCGTCGTTGAGGGTGATGGTGTAAGTCTGGTTGTCCTTGGTCTCGATCGACTTGGCAACTTCGTTAACCGGAGCACCCTTTGCGTCGTAGTAGACAAGTCCCGCGAAGATCGAGTCAACGATCTTTCCACCACCGGTTTCGTTGGTGTTGGTCGGGATCAACGGGTTCTGTGGTTCAGAACCGTTCGTGGAGACAATGTTGGAGTTTCCTCCGCTTGCTCCGCCCGCTGAACAGCCGGTGAAGACCAAGGCTGTGGCGGCGGCGAGCGCTACTGCACCCACGCCAATTTTCGATAAACGCACTGTTCCTCCTGGTGAGATGTGAAAGTTCGCCGAGACGTGACGAACCTGTGCAATTCATTCAACCTACGCCGGAACTTCCCTCAGCACAGCATCCGCGAACGATTCGTTACAAAGTCGACACACAAGGCGCACATTTCGTTGTGAAAAACCTCTAAACACGACGATTTTCGTCCCTTTGTGCAACTTTGACGCTTTTCGCATTCGCAGTAACTAGGCTTATCGCCGTGACTGAATGGACCCCGATACAGCAACGTGCCCGCACCTGGCTTGAGATTGCCATTGTGCTGGGACTCTCCCTGGGTTCCTCTGCGGTGTATTCGATTGTCTCGCTCATTCGAAAGCTCACTACTCCTGAAGCTCTCAACGTCCAGAAGGCAGTGATTAACCAGCCTTTGTCAGATCAGCCCATCTTTGATCTGGTCTACCAACTCTTAGGTATCTTCTTTGGCCTGGTTCCCGTTGTCCTGGTGTTCTGGCTGTTGGCCAAGCCGGGCAAGAGTGCGTTCGACCAGCTGGGCTTCAACTTCGCGCAACCGGGCAAGGACCTTCTTCGTGGCTTTAGCTTGGCCGCAATCATTGGAATTCCAGGCCTAGGCCTCTACCTCGTCGGTAATGCCATTGGCATTACCGTCACGATTGTTCCAACCGCACTGGACACCTACTGGTGGACTGTGCCGGTATTGGTCCTGGCAGCGCTGCGTGCAGCCCTGGTCGAAGAACTCATCGTCGTTGGCTACCTCTTCACTCGCCTGCGTGAGTTTGGCTGGAAGACCTGGCAGATCATTCTCACTTCGGCCGCCCTGCGTGGCAGTTACCACCTGTATCAAGGCTTTGGTCCCTTCGTGGGCAACTTCGTTATGGGCGTTGTATTCGGTTTGGCCTACCAACGCTGGGGTCGCACGATGCCTCTCGTGATTGCGCACTGGATCTTGGACATTGTGTCTTTCACCGGCTATGCCGTGGTCAAGGCACTTGCTCCTGGCTTCCTGCCCGGCACCTAAACCACCTTTCTTTCACAGCCAGCACAAAAGAAACTCTCGGTAGGGTTGTACCTATGTCTAAGCGCTTTATCGGTGCGACCATGGTCGCTCTCCTCATCACCG
>NZ_JAVWTF010000039.1:0-16780 GCF_036667855.1 Aurantimicrobium sp.
CTGCTCTCATTATGGACTTCAAGCACTGCAACAACGCGGTCTCATTGTGGGTTCTGCCTTAACACTGCGTAGGCTAGGGAGGTGCAACCCGTGGGCACTCGGTGGCGTCGATGATGTGCCGCCCGCGAAGCACAAGATTTTTACAGTCACAACACTAGGTTTCGTTGTGCTGAATCAAGGAAGGGCATAGCGCTCGTATGGATATCATTGGTGCAATTCTGTGGCCCATTAAGTGGGCTATTGAGCTAATCCTCGTCTTCTTCCACTGGTTGTTTACCAGCATGGGAATGGACCCTGCGGCAGGTGCTACCTGGGTTCTTGCCATCGTCGGCCTTGTTGTTGTCGTTCGCGCCGCCCTGATTCCGGTATTCGTCAAGCAGATCAAGAGCCAGCGCAAGATGCTGGAAATTGCGCCTCAGCTGAAGAAGATTCAGGACAAGTACAAGGGTAAGAAGGACCAGTTCTCCCGCGAAGCTATGTCTCGCGAGACCATGGAGCTTTACCGCCGCACGGGCAGCAATCCACTGAGTTCCTGCCTGCCCCTGTTGCTGCAGATGCCTATTTTCTTTGGTTTGTTCTCGGTATTGAACGAAGCACAGAACTCCAAGGCAGGTGTTGGTCCCCTGAACCAGCAGCTTGCTGAACAGTTTGGTTCTGCTTCGATTTTCGGTATTGCTCCACTGCACTCAACCTTTGTGAGCGCAATGAACGCTCAGCCTCAGCAGGTTGCAGTCATGGTTATCGCCATGGTGATGGTTGTGCTGATGACCGCATCACAGTTCATCACTCAGCTGCAGATCGTCTCCAAGAACATGTCAGAAGAGACCAAGGCGAGCCCCGCTTTCCGTCAGCAGCGCATCCTGTTGTACCTTCTCCCCCTTGTTTTTGCCTTCTCTGGCTTCACTTTCCCCCTCGGCGTCATGTTCTACTGGCTGGTGTCCAACTTCTGGACCATGGGTCAGCAGTTCATTGTGATCCGAAACATGCCCACTCCTGGTAGCCAGGCAGCTAAGGACCGCGAGGAGCGCCTTGCTCGCCGCGGCAAGCTCCCCAAGGGAACCACTGAAGTTATTGAAGTTGAAGCCCCTAAGCCAGCACAGCGTGCGCAGCCTGTTGGTAAAAACCGCGCAAAGAAGTCCGGAAAGAAGAAGTAATCATGTCTGAAGACCTCACTACTGAGCCCAAAGCAGCTCCGACCATCAAAGACCTCGAGAACGAGGGAGATGTTGCCGCTGACTACATCGAAGAACTCCTCGACATCGCTGATCTCGATGGCGATCTGGACATTGATGCCCGCAACGGACGTGCTTATGTATCCGTAACCGCATCAGAGCAGGGCAATGTCCGTGTTCTTTCTCGCCCCGAGACCGTTTCTGCCCTGCAGGAGCTCACTCGTTTGGCAGTTCAGAACAAGACTGGCCAGTACTCACGCCTCATTCTTGACGTGGGCGGATCACGCCAGACCCGCGAGCAGGAGCTCGCAGCCCTGGTTGATGCCGCAGCCGCACGCCTCGAAGCAGGGGCAGCTGCCGCAGCCCTTCCTCCTATGAGTTCCTACGAGCGCAAGCTTGTGCACGACCTGGTGAGCGAGCGTGGCCTGGTGTCACACTCCGACGGTGAGGGCAAAGACCGCCACACCGTTATCACCGCCGGCGCATAGTTTCACGTGAAACATTGACTCCCGAATATGAAGCGGAGCCAGCTCAAGCGGCTCTCGTGTTTGGAGATCAACTTGCTGTAGCCCGCCAATTTACGGCGAACTTGGCACAATATGGTGAGGAATTGGGCCTGATTGGCCCTCTCGAGCTCCCTCGTTTGTGGTCACGCCACATCCTCAACTGCGGCATTGTTGCGCCGTTGTTGAATGGTCGTGTGGGTGATGTGGGTAGTGGCGCGGGTCTCCCCGGACTGGTTCTCGCTATTGCCCGACCAGATGTCGAGTTTGTACTCATTGAGCCCATGGAACGTCGTACCGCGTGGTTGAACGACCAGGTTGCTGCACTCGATCTGAAGAATGTCACGGTTGTACGTGACCGAGCCGAAGATGTTCGTCGTGACGTTCTCTTAGATCAAGTCACGGCACGCGCCGTCAGTGCTCTCAAGAAGCTCATCCCTATGACTGCTCCCCTGGTTCGTCCAGGCGGAGAGCTTGTTCTGATGAAAGGTGCAGGCGCTGCTGCAGAGATTGAAGCTGCTGCCAAGCAGATCCGCGCTTTCAAACTCCAGAACGTTGAGGTTCTCACCCTGGGCGAGGGAATCCTCGATGAAGTAACGAGGGTGGTTCGGGCTACAGTTGAGTAGACCTCGTTCCGCACTCATTTGATCCAAAGGTTTCACGTGAAACATCCAGAAGAATCGATTGATACGTCACTCAGTGGCGTCGATTCTCCTTTGGCGCGCGAACTCAGTGATTTGACCGCTCGACGCCGCATTCTGGAGCGACCAGCGCCCCCACTTCCCTCTCGCCCCCGCGTTTTCACCGTGTCAAACCAAAAGGGTGGCGTGGGAAAGACCACGACGACGGTGAACATCGCTGCTGCTCTTGCCCGCTTTGGCGCAAAAGTGCTGGTTATTGATCTCGACCCCCAGGGAAATGCCTCTACCGCCCTCGGAATTGACCACCATGGCGATGTTCCCAGCATTTACGACGTACTGGTCGAAGGTAAGCCACTGAGTTCTGTTATTCAGAAGAGCACCGAGGAAGGCGAGCTCTATTGCGCGCCATCTAATCTCGATCTTGCCGGCGCAGAAATTCAGATGTTCAGCATCGAACGCCGCGAGTTTCTTCTTCGCGATGCTCTGGAACGTTTCTTCAATGAGCCCGGTAATGATTTCCACTACGTCTTCATTGACTGCCCACCCTCATTGGGCCTGCTCACCATCAACGCATTCTCCTCAGCACGTGAAGTTCTCATCCCCATTCAGTGTGAGTACTACGCCCTCGAGGGCCTTTCTCAGCTGCTGAGCACGATCGAGATGATTAATCAGGGACTCAACCCCTATCTTCAGGTCTCCACAATCTTGTTGACCATGTTTGATAGCCGCACTCGCCTGGCTCACGAAGTCGCCGCTGATGTGCGCCAGCACTTCCCCCAGCAGGTGCTCAACGCCGTCATTCCTCGCGCTGTGCGCGTTTCTGAGGCTCCGAGCTATAGCCAGACTGTGGTGAGCTACGACACCATGTCGGTCGGATCTATTTCTTATATCGAAGCAGCACACGAGATTGCCTTCCGTGGCGCCCCCGGAGCTGCCAGCACTACTACCCAGGAGGCCACACATGGCAACGAATAAGCGCACCGGCCTTGGCCGCGGCATTGGCTCACTCATTCCTACCGCCCCCACCTCCGAACGTCCCGTGGACGTGTTCTTCCCCGACCAGGTTGGCACCGGCGCCATTCCCGTGGTCGAGAACAATGACGCGGACCTCGTAGAGGTACCTGGCGCCCGCCTGGCTTTCATCTCCCCCAACCTGGTTGTTCCCAACCCTCAGCAGCCTCGTAAGGTCTTCAACCCTGAGGATCTGGCCGAACTGGTTCACAGCATCCGTGAAATCGGCATTTTGCAGCCCATCGTGGTTCGCACCATTCCTGGTTCTGAAAACTTCGAGCTCATCATGGGTGAGCGTCGTTTGCGTGCGTCTAAGGAAGTGGGTCTCGAACAGATCCCGGTCATCATCCGTGACACCGCAGATGAAGACATGCTCCGCGACGCTCTGCTGGAAAACCTCCACCGCTCTCAGCTGAACCCACTCGAAGAAGCCTCTGCCTACCAGCAGCTCATGGCTGACTTTGGTATTACCCAGGAACAGCTCGCTGAGCGCATTGGCCGCTCACGTCCCCAGATCTCAAACACCATTCGTCTGCTCCGCCTTCCACCCCTGGTTCAGAAGCGTGTGGCTGCTGGTGTTCTCAGTGCAGGTCACGCCCGTGCCATCTTGGCCGTGGGTGACCCTGACGCAATGCAGCGCCTGGCAGACAAGATTGTGAACGAGGACCTCTCGGTCCGCGCAGCTGAGGCCTTGGCCGGGGAAGCTCCCACTGCGAAGAAGCCTAAGCCCGTCGCGGGAACCCGTCGCGGTCACCTCGATGAGATCGCTGAACGCCTCGGAGATCGACTTGATACGCGAGTGAAGATTGCTCTCAGCGCGAAAAAAGGCCTGATCAGCATCGAATTTGCCACAATTGGTGACCTCAACCGCATCCTCACCGAACTGGGTGAGACTCCGTTCGGTCAGAACTAGATTCCACGTGAAACGTGGGCGATAAAATACTGATCCCTTCTTCAGTGAAGGGGCTTAGCATTGCTGTATGTACAAAGTCGCACAGCTCCACGATGATGATTTTCCCTACATATCTCAACGGTTAGACAGCTGGTGGGGCGGCCGGAATATGGCCGCTATGTTACCTAGGCTGTGGTTTAAAGATTTTTCACGTACCAGTTTCGTCATCAAAAACCCTGCAGGAAATCCGATTGCATTCCTCGTTGGATATATTTCTCCTCAAGACCCCGCCAAGGGGTACGTACATTTCATTGGTGTGGATCCTGATTACCGAAAAGCTGGTTTGGGACGCAAGTTGTACGAAAATTTTTCAGCGAAAGTCGAAGCCCTAGGTGTTACACGCATTGAAGCTGTGACGTCTCCTGTAAACACAACTTCCCTTGGTTTTCACGAAAGCCTTGGGTTTATGGCAAGGCAAAGTGATGGCGCATACGTCTATCCATCCCAGTCTGAACCACTCATCGATTTTGATGGAACCGGTGAAGACAGAGTCTTAATGGTTTGTCAGTTGCCGCTCAGCCGCAAATACGAAGTCAAGGGATAGTTTCCACGTGAAACGTGGGCGGGAAACCGCCTAGTTAGCTGCTGCGCGTGCGAGTGCTTCGTATAGCTGACCGAGGTCAACGCCCGAAGCTTCGATAGCCAGTGGGGCACTCGAGGTCTCGGTCAGACCTGGAAGTGCATTGGCCTCTAGGAACCAGGGTTCACCTGCCTCGTCCACGATCAGGTCAATGCGCGAGAGCTGAGACAGGCCCAGAGTGTCGTGCGCAGTGACGGCAGCAGCGGAGATCTTTGCTGCAATCTCATCTGAGACACGTGCGGGAACGAAGAACGTGGTTTCCCCGGCGTTGTAACGAGCCTCGAAGCTGTAGACGCCGTCTAGAGGGACGATTTCTACCGCAGGCAGGGCAGTAGCCCCAGTTGCACCGTCTGTGACCGTCACGGCCACCTCAGTGCCCGCAATGAACTTCTCTACAAGTGCGACGTCGTGGTAGGTGAAGGCATCCACCATGGCACGGGGGAGATCTTCTGACTTAGTCACAATGGAAACACCCTGCGCGGACCCACCCGAAGCAGGCTTCACCACGACATGATTTCCCAGTTCAGAGGCAATTAATTCCAAAACAGAACCAGCGCCAAGCTCACGGAATGCTTCACGTGCAACGGTGATCGACGGCGCGGTCCTCACACCAGCGCGTGAAACCAAGGTCTTGGCCACAGGCTTGGACCAGGCCAGACGAGCTGCGGAAGCGGAGGGGCCGACGTAGTTGTAACCAGCAGCATGCAGAAGATCCAGCACAGCACCGTCTTCACCACTGGATCCGTGCAGTGCAGGCCACACCACATCAGGGTTCAGGTTCTTGAGCGTGGCAAACAGGTTGGCATCGGGGTCAATGATGGTGACGTTGTGGCCGCGCGCGGTCAATGCGTCGGCAACGCGACGCCCAGAGCGCAAAGACACCTCACGCTCGTGAGAAATACCACCGGAAAGAACCGCAATGTTGAGAGATGACATAAAAAGCCTCGTTTTCGTTAGCTCAGGTCAGGTGGTGGGGCGATGACGTTGTCATCACCGGCCGCAGCGGTGAGAGAACCAGTGCCAGCAAAGTCAGCCAGCAGGTCCAGTTCTCCACGAATCACGGTGGCAAGACGGCGGATGCCGATCTTGATGTTCTCGGGGGTGGGGTAGCAGAAGGACAGGCGGATGTTTTGACGTCCGCCACCGTCTGCGAAGAACGCGGTACCTGGTGTGTAGGCAACCAATTCGGTCACCGCACGAGGCAGCATCGCCTTGGAATCAAGGTTTTCGGGCAAAGAGCACCAGATATAGAACCCACCGTTGGGCACATTCCAGCTCAAGTCAGGCAGGTGTTCTTCCAACGCTTCGAGCATGGCGTCACGGCGCTCTTTGTAGACACCACGGAAGGTTTCAATCTGACCCTTCCAGTCGGCCTGGCTCAGATACTCCGAAATCACCATCTGGCTGAACGAGCTGGGGCACAAAATCGCTGCTTCAGCCGCCAACACAAGCTTTTCGCGGATGGCGTGGGGGGCGAGAGCCCAGCCCACGCGGAATCCGGGAGCCAATGTCTTGGAGAACGACCCTAGGTAGATCACACCATCTTCGTTGAGTGAACGAATAGCGGGCGGAACGTCCTCTTCAAAGGAGAGCAAACCGTAGGGGTTGTCTTCCAGGATGAGAATGCCGTTGCTCTGGCAAATCTCGAGGATTTCGGGGCGGCGCTCAGCAGAAAGAGTCACACCAGCAGGGTTGTGGAAGTTGGGGATTGTGTAGAGGAACTTGATGGTGCGGCCAGAGGCCTTCACGTCAGCGATGGCTTCGCGCAGTTTCTCAGGAATGAGACCGTTCTCATCCATGAGAACGTGCACAACATCTGCCTGGTAGCTGCGGAACACACCAATAGCACCCACATAACTGGGGGCTTCGGCCAGAATCACGTCACCGGGATCAATGAACAGCTTGGTCACCAGATCCAGCGCCTGCTGGCTACCGGTGGTGACAACCACATCATCCACCGAGGCGGAAATGCCTTCGAGAGCCATGATTTCCAGGATTTGATCGCGCAAAGCAGGAACACCTTGGCCTGAGCCGTATTGCATCGCCATCGGGCCGTTGTCGCTCATGACCTTTTCGAGAGCACCATTGACCAGCGACTCAGGAAGCGCGCGAACATACGGCATGCCACCGGCAAGAGAAACAACTTCGGGACGAGAGGCCACCGCGAAAAGGGCGCGCACTTCAGATGCGCTCAGCCCTGCAGAACGGCTGGCGTAGTGATTGAACCAGGGGTCAAGGTTTGTTCCTTGACGAGTCTCGTTTGTCTCGGCCACAGAACAATCGTAGTTGGGATTAATAGGGCTTAACTGCCGAAGGCCGCCCGAGATACTCAGGCGGCCTTCGAAAAGAGCAATTTAGCCGATGTAGTCAGCGAGATCGTGCTCGAGTGCTGGCTTGGGCTTGGCACCGATGATGGTCTTGGTGACCTCACCGTTGACGAAGACCTTCATCGCAGGAATCGAGGTGATCTGGTAAGCCATGGCGGTCTGAGGGTTCTCATCCACGTTGAGCTTGACGATCTCGATCTTGTCGCCGTGCTCGGCACGAATCTGGTCGAGGATGGGTCCAACGGCGCGGCAGGGGCCACACCATTCAGCCCAGAAGTCAACGAGAACGGGCTTGCCGCTCTTGAGGACGTCTGCGTCGAAGCTTGCGTCAGTAACTGCGGGTGCTGCAGACATGATTTCTCCTTGGTATTAGTTGTTTTCGGCCTGCGCGAGCAACTCGGCAGGAAGTGACTGGAGGTAGTGCTCTGCATCGAGTGCAGCAACAGTGCCACTCGCCGCGGCGGTAACAGCCTGGCGGTAGGTGGGGTCCACCACGTCACCGGCAGCAAAGACACCGGTGAGGTTGGTCTTGGAGGTGCGACCCTTCACAGCAACAGTTCCCTCTGGTGCAAGGTCTAACTGGCCGTGAATGAGCTGGGTACGAGGGTCATTACCGATGGCAATGAACAATCCCTGCAGTTCAACCTCACTGAGATCACCGGTGACGGTGTTCTTGATAGTTACTCCGGTGAGAGCCTCGGCACCATTGAGCGACTCAATGGTGGAGTTCCACAGGAATTCGATCTTGGGGTTCGCCAGAGCGCGGTCCTGCATGATCTTCGATGCACGCAGGGTCTCTGAGCGGTGAATGACATAGACCTTGTCCGCAAAACGGGTGAGGAAGTTTGCTTCTTCCATGGCGGAGTCGCCACCGCCGACAATGGCCACCGTCTTCTGGCGGAAGAAGAAGCCATCGCACGTTGCACACCAGGAAACACCGTGACCGGAAAGACGGTCTTCGTCAGGAAGGCCGAGCTTGCGGTTGGCAGAACCGGTAGCAAAAATCACGCTGAGGGCTTCGAAAGTCTGGCCACCACCGGTGGTCACGCGCTTGATTTCACCAGCAAGTTCAACGCTGACCACGTCATCCATCAGGATTTCAGCACCAAACTTCTCAGCCTGCTCCTGCATCTTCATCATGAGTTCAGGACCCATGATTCCCTCGGGGAAGCCAGGGAAGTTTTCAACTTCAGTGGTGTTCATGAGCTCGCCGCCGGCTTCAACAGAAGAAGCGATGACGAGGGGCTTGAAGTTTGCGCGAGCAGCATAGATCGCAGCGGTGTAGCCAGCTGGACCCGAACCAATGATGATGACTTGACGCACAAAAACTCCAAGAAAAGAAAGAGTGTGCCCGAACGTGCAGGCACAGATGTAAACCCAGTCTACCGGCCGGTTATTCCCGAAAGTCGGAGATATGTCGGGTGCCGTAAGTGAATACTCAGTGAATATTCCGGTAAAGCTTAGGAAGCTTCTGGGGATCCAGTCTTTCGACGGCGCAGGGTGCGAATAACACCTGCGGTTAGCAGGCCAACAAAGGCAAGAGCAACAGCGCCCAAGCCCCAGGTTTCCCAATCTGCACGCACGTTGATGGGGATGGAGACGGGTTCACCGATGGCTACGCCATCCACTGATTGCAAGCTCACGGTCAGGACAGAACTGCCGTTGCTGACCTGTGCTTGAACAGGAATTTGTGCTTTGGCCTGGGATTCTGGCTGGATGGTGACCTTTTCAGATCCTTTGACAATCAACCGAGCGTTGTTGGGATCAGCATTGACCACAACCGTGACGGGCTGAAGCAAACCGTTGTAAACAGAGAGAGGAATGTTTGCCTGACCGCCCACCATGTTGATGGTGCTGCTGGTCACAACAGAAACCGAGTTCAACACTTTCTCAGATGAGCGCAAGCTCTCGCCCACAGCAGTGGACCAGTCAGAATTTCCCAACCAGCCCACAGACAACACGGCAGCGAGTTCGCGGGTGGCGGGGTTGGTAATTAGCGAAGGATCTTCAGCAATGGTGGAAAAGGCGGAAACTGCAGCATTTCGGGCCAACAAGTTACTGACAACCGAGATCCGCTGAGAAGACTCGGGGGAATCAACAATCTCCAGGGCAGAGCTTGCTGAGGCGAGGCCAGATGACATCGTGCCAGTGCTCACCCATTCCTGAGTCAGCAGAGTGTCCAGAGTGAGTCCAAGTTTGGTCAATCCGGTAATGCTGAATGTTTCTCGTGGAAGAGCAGCAAAGGAGCGGCCGCCCTGGCTTTCATCAACTGAGGACACCGCCAAGTAAGAGGCAGCTCGGGAAACATCGTTGTGGTTCAGTGCTGAACTCAAGCCGGTGAGGGTGACCACACTGGGCAGACCACCGGCAACACCGGCAGACATGTCGTTTCCGTTGACATTTGTCGAAGACAGAATCGCAGTAGTCAGCCCGCTTGCGGAGAAAATTCCCAGATCAGAACCAATTACTGAGGACGCAACAGGCCATGCCACGTCATTCAAAGTGGGGGTGAACACAGCCGCAGTGGGCAGGGGAGCTGCCGTGGGGCTAGGGGTTGCCGACGGAACCGCTTCCACGACAGGGACGATGACGTCCGTGGTGGAAGGGGTAATCAGCGCCGATGCGCCTGATTGTGCCTGTGCTGAAATATCTGCATCGGCGTAGGCCAGCAGGAAGCTTTCATTGGGCAACGAAGTCAGCACACCCAGCCACGACAAGACGGTTTCAGGTGCTTTCTCACCCAGAGCTTCGATCGAGGCGAGGATGCGGGGGTCAACAGCCAACACAACGGGGCGACCACGTGCAACATCGAGCTGCCTGGTCAAGATTCCGCTGGGACCAGTGAGCTCGGTCAATTCCTCTGCGGTGAGCAAACCTGAGGTGCTGGGCGGGGGAACAATCGGCAAAATCCCTGTAAATGCTGTCTTTTCGGGAGTTACCGCCGTTGTCCAGACAAACGAGGAACGAGCAGAACCCACGCTGTCGCCACCGACCTGGTAATCCACGGCCAGACCTCGAACACCCCAGATTCCTCCGAAACGACCGGAAGAAAGAGGTAATTCGATGACGACGTCAGCGCTTTTGCCGGCGGCAATCTCGGGGACATCAGCTGTGGCGAGGTAGCGACCGGGCTGTGCGTCATTGTCTTCGGCTGCAAACCAGGCATCAAGATCAGCAACGGTGGACAGCGCTGCCGAAGGTGCGGTGAAGATGGCTTCACCTGCGGCCAGTGTCCCGGAACCCGAGTTGGTTACATTTACGGTGACGGTGAGGTTTTGGCCAGGGGATGCGCTCACCGTTGCGGGGGTAAGAACAACGCTGACAGATTCGTCAGCGTGTGCCTGAGGAAGATTCGAGGAAGCCAGTCCAGCAACGAGAAGGAGCAGGGCGACGAAGGCTGCTGAAAACGACATCGTGACGCGTCGAATCAGCAGGGAAGGCATCCTGCCATTGTAGGCGTCGCAACTGAATAACTCCCTGACGCTCCCCGTAGAATGGCGGGAAATGCACAGTGCAGCCTCCGCCATCGAATCACTTACTCAGTTGAGTAAGTCGCCCAGCGTTTCACGCTTGGCGGCAGCATTTGCCGATGCCGGATACGAACTTGCCCTCGTGGGCGGTCCAGTCCGTGATGCGTTCTTGGGCCACGAGGTGCATGACCTGGACTTCACCACGAATGCGCTGCCTGATGACATCATCCGTGTGGTGGAACCCATTGCAGAAGCGCACTGGGACATCGGCCGCGACTTTGGCACCATCGGTGCTCAAATTGCGGGCGAGAAGGTCGAAATCACGACCTATCGTGCCGATCAATATGACGGCAAGACGCGCAAGCCTGTTGTCGCCTTCGGCGACAGCCTCGAAGAAGATCTCACCAGGCGCGACTTCCGCGTCAACGCGATGGCCGTTCGGCTACCTGAATTAGTTCTGGTCGACCCCTCCGGTGGTGTCGAAGACTTGATGGCGGGAATTCTTCGCGCACCCAAGTCGGCAGAAGTCTCATTCACCGAAGACCCCCTGCGCATGATGCGTGCAGCCAGGTTCTCTTCTCAACTGGGATTCCAGTTGGACGAGGAAACCGAATGGGCGATGACCGAGTTCGCGAGCTCCATCGAGAACATCTCAGCAGAGCGCGTGAACGAAGAGCTGTGCAAACTCCTGCTCACCGACAAGCCACGTGCCGGTATTGAACTGCTCGTGCGCACGGGAATCGCCAGTTACGTCTTGCCTGAAATTCCTGCCCTGCGCCTGGAAGTAGACGAACACCACCACCACAAAGATGTCTACGAACACAGCTTGACGGTGCTGGAACAAGCCATTGATCTCGAGAAGGAACGCCACCCTGGCGAACCCGCCGATCTCACCCTGCGTTTGGCTGCTCTTCTGCACGATATTGGCAAGCCCGCCACGCGTCAGCTGGAATCTGGTGGAGCAGTGAGCTTCCATCACCATGACTTGGTGGGCGCAAAGCTGTCGGTCAAGCGCATGAAAGCACTGCGCTTTGATAAGGAAACCACGCAGAACGTGGCACGCCTGATTGAACTGCACCTGCGCTTCTTTGGCTACTCCGATGCTGCCTGGAGCGATTCGGCAGTGCGACGCTATGCCCGCGATGCTGGCGAACTGCTCGAACGACTTCACATCTTGACCCGTGCAGATGTCACAACGCGCAACAAGCGCAAGGCAGATCGCCTGTCCTTTGCCTATGACGACCTCGAGAACCGCATTAAGGAACTCTCCGAGGCTGAAGAGATGGCGGCAGTGCGCCCCGATCTCAACGGTGAAGAAATCATGGCCATCCTGGGCATCCCTGCCGGGCGCGAGGTCGGCGAGGCCTACAACTACTTGCTCAACGTTCGCTTGGACGAGGGGCCCATGGGGGCCGACCTCGCCCGCGAACGCTTGCTCGCCTGGTGGGCAAACCGCTAGTTCAAGCCGATTCCGGGCTTACTCGGATTGGATTAACGGAGCACCCCGGTCTAGACTGGGGAAGTTGTCTGTGCGCCGGAAATATCCGGCCTCCTCAGATGGCACATGCACAACCCTCCTGATACAGACCGTCTGTATCCGTTTTAGTCCGAAGGAGGTGGGTTAGTCATGCATCAGTACGAGTTGATGGTCATCCTCGATCCAGAGATCGATGAGCGCACCGTAGCTCCCAGCCTTGACAAGTTCCTCAACGTCATTCGTAACGATGGTGGAACCATCGAGAACGTTGACATCTGGGGTAAGCGTCGTTTGGCTTACGAGATCAACAAGAAGTCCGAGGGCATCTACGCCGTCGTTAACTTCACGTCTAGCGCCGACGCAACTGTCGAGCTCGACCGCCAGCTGAAGCTTTCCGAAGCTGTCATGCGTACCAAGGTTCTGCGCGCAGAGGAAGCCATTGCTATGGTTGCCGCTGCTGCAAAGCTCGCTGACGAGAAGGCTGCCCGCAAGGCTGCTGCTCCCGCCAAGGCTTCGAAGGACGCGTAAGTAACATGGCCGGCGAAACAGTCATCACCGTTGTGGGAAACCTCACGAGTGACCCCGAACTGCGTTACACGCAGAACGGACTCGCAGTCGCCAACTTCACCATTGCCTCTACTCCGCGCAATTACGATCGCGCATCAAGCGAGTGGAAAGATGGCGAGGCTCTCTTCCTTCGTGCCAGCGTCTGGCGCGAGTTTGCCGAGCACGTCGCAGGCAGCCTGACTAAGGGCTCCCGCGTCATCGCAACTGGTCGACTCAAGCAGCGCTCGTATGAGACCAAGGAAGGCGAAAAGCGAACAACGATCGAACTCGAAGTAGATGAGATCGGTCCTTCGCTTCGCTACGCCACGGCAACTGTGAGCCGCGCGGCATCCTCGGGTCGCCCCGGAGTCCCTGCAGGCAACGACGAACCTTGGGGTTCGCCTACGGCACCTGCAGCAGACCCTTGGAACACCCCCGGTATCCCCGCAGACGATACGCCGTTCTAAACAATCCTCTTCAGGCTCAACGCACGTTGATCCTTGATAAAAAATTTACGAAAGTTAGGTAATCATGGCTGGAAAAGCTAGCGGCGGAGCCCGCAAGCCACTCCGCGGTGGCAAGGGCGCTAAGGCTCTCGCACCTGCGAAGGCTATCCGCGTTGGTGTGATCGACTACAAGGACGTCGCCACTCTTCGCAAGTTCGTTTCTGAGCGTGGAAAGATCCGCGCTCGCCGTATCACCGGTGTTTCTGTCCAGGAGCAGCGCCTCATCGCCAAGGCAGTTAAGAACGCCCGCGAGATGGCTCTTCTTCCCTACGCAGGCGCTGGCCGCTAAGGAGTTCGAACATGTCTAAGTTGATTCTTACGAATGAAGTCTCCGGCGTTGGTTCGGCAGGCGACGTTGTCGAGGTAAAGGATGGTTACGCACGTAACTACCTCATTCCTCAGGGCCTCGCAGTTGTATGGTCCCGTGGCGGCGAGAAGCAGGTTGAGCAGATTCGTGCCGCTCGCACCGCTCGCGAACTCGCAACCCTCGAAGAGGCACAGGCTCTCAAGTCCAAGATCGAAGGCACCAAGGTCAAGCTTGCTGTCAAGACTGGTCAGGATGGTCGTCTCTTTGGTTCCGTCAAGACCGAGCACATTGCTGCTGCAGTGGAGAGCGCCGGTATCGGTGCAATCGACAAGCGCAAGATCGAGATTGCGAACCCCATCAAGTTCACTGGTGAGCACGAAGCAACCGTTCGTCTGCGTGACGACATCGTTGCAACTATCACCATCCAGGTTGTTGCTGCAAAGTAATTCCTGAACAGAACTACAAGGGCGGGAAGCTTCGGCTTCCCGCCCTTTTCTGTTTCCAGAAGTTTTGTGTAAGCAAAATGCGAGCCCTGGAGCCCCAATGGGGGTACAAATACCTGTTTTAAGGGGTCAACTTTATGCACAGAAAGCCGAATTTTCCCCAAGCTTAAACACATGCTTGAAGGAAATTAATGTTCACACCCGTTGATAACTAAAAACCCAGTTCAGAGTCAATAAATTAGGTAAACTTTTTACTTTGTCCACAGCGTTACCCCCAGTTTATGAACAGTCTCACCGGCGTTTCTTGAGATTCATGCACAGAGTTATCCACAGGTTCATTTGGTTGTGGTTGAAGGTGTTCCTACAGTTGGGATACAACTCTCAATAGGCCTGTCACAGACCATTGTCAGAGGAGAAGGTTACAGTTCAGATAACCCACCTGCACAGTCAACGGAAGGACACGTGAGCATGTCGATTGCCCACCTTGGTTCTCCAGGAGACTCTCGCGAAAACTGGCAGGGCGAACGGACTCCCCCGCACGATCTACTGGCGGAGCAAAGTGCTCTCGGCGGCATGCTGCTCAGCAAAGACGCTGTGGCAGACGTCGTCGAGATTCTTCGTGGCAACGATTTCTACATCCCCAAGCACGAAGTCATCTTCGATGCTGTGATGTCGTTGTATTCACACGGTGAACCCACCGATGTGATCACCGTCACCGACGAGCTCACCAAGTCCGGTGAACTGGGCCGTGCTGGTGGTGCGGAATACCTGCACACTCTCACCGCACTCGTTCCCACTGCAGCGAATGCTGGTTATTACGCCAACATCGTCTCCGAGCGCGCACTATTGCGTCGTCTGGTTGAAGCCGGAACTCGCATCGTGCAGATGGGGTATGCCGGTGAAGGTGAAGCTGTTGACCTGGTCAACACCGCTCAGGCAGAGATCTACCAGGTCACCGGTTCTGTCGAAACCGAAGATTATGTTCCCCTGACGGACGCGGTGGACACCGCAATTCTTGAGATTGAGGCTGCAAAGGGTCGCGACGGTCAAATGACCGGAGTTCCCACCGGCTTTGCTGACCTGGATGAGCTCACTAACGGTTTCCACCCCGGTCAGCTCATCATTGTGGCAGCGCGTCCTGCGTTGGGTAAGTCGACTCTTGCACTGGACTTCTGCCGTGCTGCGTCGATCAAAAACAACCTTCCCGCCATCTTCTTCTCTCTCGAAATGGGTAAGTCGGAAATCGCGATGCGTCTGCTCTCGGCTGAAGCCTCTGTTCCTCTGCAGAACATGCGTAAGGGAACAGTAGATAACCGCGACTGGACCACTATCGCCAGCACCCGTGGCCGTATCAACGATGCCCCCTTCTACATCGATGACAGCCCCAACATGACCCTGGTTGAAATTCGCGCAAAATGCCGTCGCCTCAAGCAGAAGGTCGGCCTGAAGATGGTCGTTATCGACTACTTGCAGCTGATGACTTCCGGCAAGAAGGTCGAAAGCCGTCAGCAAGAAGTCTCTGAGTTCTCACGTGCACTCAAGCTCATGGCAAAGGAACTCCAAGTTCCCGTTATTGCCCTGTCCCAGCTGAACCGTGGACCGGAACAGCGTGCAGATAAGAAGCCAGCTATCTCGGACCTGCGTGAATCGGGATCGCTCGAGCAAGACGCTGACATGGTGATTCTTCTGCACCGTGAAAGTGCATACGAAAAAGAGAACCCCCGCGCTGGCGAGGCAGACTTCATCGTGGCCAAGCACCGTAACGGTCCAACCGCGACAATTACAGTCGGATTCCAGGGGCACCTCTCCCGCTTCGCCGATATGCCCAAGGTTTAACGGGAATTTCACTCTCTCGTTCGGTCGTAGACTTAAGCCGTGGCAATCGCTGACAACTCTCTAACTCGTGTGGGTAACGCACTTATTTTGCGTTCCATCCCCGCGTTGGTAGCTGCTGTCGTGATCACTTTCTCGCGCAACCACGCTGCAGTTGTCGGCCTCACCGTATTTGTCGGGTTTGCCTTCTTGCTGGCGTCCACTCTCATCTTCACCGTCATGTCTGTCCCGCTTGAGGGGTTGAACCGAACTCTGGTTGGAATTCAAGCGATAGCCACTGTCGTTGCTGCGGCTATCGCCTCTGCAACGCTCACTGGCGGTCTTCCTGCACTTCTGTTGGTGCTGAGTATCTGGGCTGGAATCACCGCAGCACTTGAGCTTTATGCCGGTTATCGCGAAAGCAACCGCACGGTTGCTAAAGAATGGCTCACTATCGGTGGGTTCACAGCAATCTTGGCCATTATTGAAGCAGTTGTTCCCATGAATGACGTCTATGCCGTGGGCATCTTTGGCGCATATGCAGCCATCGTGGGTGTTTACCAAGTCATTGCCGGCATTTCACTTCGTTCCGATGCACAATCCACAACCCGTAAGGTTTCCTCATGACCACTCCCACTCTTCGCGATCGCTTGAAGCCCGTTGAGCTACTGATTGTCTCGGCACTACTGGGACTCTTCACTGGGTTGGTTGTGTTGATGTCCTCACGTGACCTCATCCTCAGCAGCATTTCATTTGGTGCCGTGTTTATCGTGTGCTTGGTTTCGATGGCCATGTTTGTGCTGGCAATCAAGCCCAATAAGCAGGAGCTGCTTGATATCGAAGAGCAGGATCACTCACCCGAGAAATCTGCTCACTAAGTCTCTAATCAAGAAAGCCCCTCTTGCGAGGGGCTTTCTTTCGTTAATTCTTACTTGAGGTAGTCAACCAAGTCAGAAGCCAGACCCACATAGCCCGCAGGAGTGAGCTCGAGCAGACGAGCCTTGGCTGCGTCACCAATCTCGAGGCCAGAAAC
>NZ_JAVWTF010000040.1:0-15007 GCF_036667855.1 Aurantimicrobium sp.
GGATCCCCAGTCCTGGGTGATTTTCCAGTCCACGTTGACGTCGCTCGTGACAGCCTGGGCTGGTGCAGAAAGTCCTGCTATAGAGATGGCGGTCGCTGCCAATGCGGCAATTGCCGCGGTCGGTCGTGTGTACTTCATGTGGGTTATCTCCTCATCGAATTGTTTGTGCTCACCCGGTACTTGTGGCTGAGAGGGCGAGCTGTCATATTTCGAGCCAATTGCCCCAAGCTGGGAAAGGTCTGACTTTTTAGACGAAAAGTCTAAATCTGTGGATAAGCATTTTCTTGATTGGTGAAAATGGAGTGGCTCCACGGGGCATAACCCCTTGAGAACTAATGTGAATCTGTGACCACTTCAACACCTGCCGCCACCGCCCCTCAGACCCCCGAAGAGGCGTATGCCTACTACCGCAGTCGCCGCCATGAAATGGCGTTGCTGCCCCAGGGTTCGCTCGCGCTGGTCAACACTCAGTGGTTCTATGGAGCTCCTGGGGAGACCGAAAGCATCTGGGGTGTCAACGGGCTATGGTCAGCACTTCCTGAAGGCGAGAAGGGCATCCAGTTGACTGCTTCGGCAGCTGAGAACATCACTGTTGATGGTGTCGTTGTAGATGGAACAGTCGTTGTCACTGGTAAGGATGCAGAGACTGCTTCCACCATCGTTTTTGACGAGACCAAGTCTGGAACCGTCATCAAAGGTGAAGATGGCAAATATGCTCTTCGCGTCTGGGACACCAACTCGGACGACCTGCAGAATTTTGGCTCAATTGATGCATTCGACTACAACCCTGATTGGGTGATTACCGGAACATTCGCCCCTATTGAGGGCGGTCGTGCTGTTGAGGTGTCTCACCTCAAAGATCAAGGTGCTGGCCGTGACAAGGTGATTCCTGGCGACATCCGTTTCAGCATTGATGGTGTCGAATACGCACCCTCTGCTTTCAAAGAGGGCCGTGCTCTCATGATTGTTTTCTCGGATGCCACATCAGGTCCTGTGACCTATAGCGTGGGCCGTTTCCTCATGGTTGCGCCTAATCCAGATGGAACCATCACGCTGGACTTCAACCGCGCCTACCTGCCACCGTGCGCATTCAGCTATAACTTCAACTGCCCTATGCCTCCGGCAGAGAATCGTTTCCCTTTTGCTGTTGAAGCAGGGGAGAAGAACGTTCTCAACAAAGCTGGCGATCTACTCCACTAGGACTTTGCTGGGCGGCCTCTCTTGGGTCGACCTAGGGCATAGCCAGGCTGAGGCTGAATTACTGCGGCCTGAACATCTCCTAGCCATGCAGACACTGCTTCGCGATAGCGCAGGGCCGCTTGTTCGTTCAGGTGCTGGGCAGGTGACTGTGCATTGGCTGCTGGAGTCTGTTCCAATAATGCACCGAGCTTGGTCAGTAGCGCCGTGGCATGCTGTCCGCTCACACTTGAGCTGATCAGAACGACGTCTTGGACATCTGCCCATTCAGGCAGAACCCTAAGTGTGTTGCCTTCAAGCCAGGCAACAGCTTCCTCTTTCCCCGCCTCGGTCAGCGCATAGAGGGGAAGTCCGTCCTCGGTAAGTCCCTGGTGGACAACGAGCCCTGCCGTGCTGAGACGGTCCAAAGTGCCATAAACCTGACCCACGTTAGTCTTGGCGCGGTGCGGAGCACGAGCGCCAAGCTCGGCATGGAGCTGGAGACCATATGCGGGGCCCAGGGTCAAGATCCCCAGGAGTGCTTCGCGAACGGCCATAAAAACACTCTACTGAGTAGAGTCTCACTCTGAGAACTCGCTGTGAGGGGATAAACCCCTGTTGTTATGCGGGTCTGGGCTGTGTCACACTTGTCTCACAACAAAATACGCACGAGAACAGCTCGCATCCATGTGGTCGTAGGGGAAGACGCACCACAAAGAAAAGGATGAAGAGATGACTGCAGTGTCGACCGGAGTGGTTTATATCCACTCCTCGCCTCGCGCGTTGAGCCCACATGTTGAGTGGGCTATTAGTCGTGTCCTCGGTAAGGGCATCACGCTCTCCTGGAGCCCACAGCCGATCCTGAACGGATCGCAGCGCTCCGAATACGTCTGGCAGGGCCCTGTGGGCTCAGGAAGCGCTATTGCATCCGAGTTATTGGGCTGGGAGCAGTTGCGATTCGAGATCACCGAAGATGCTGCACCTGGTATTGATGGTGGTCGCTGGTGCCACACCCCAAGCCTGGGGCTCTTTCATTCGCCTGTGGATGCTGCTGGGAACATGGTTATTACCGAAAACAGGCTTCGTGCCGTGTTGGACTTTGCCGGTAATGATGGTGATCTTCTACGCACGGGCATCTCGCGCTCTTTGGGCGAAGAGTGGGACACGGAACTCGATGTCTTCCGTTATGCCTCAGATATGGCACCTGTGCGCTGGCTGCACCAGGTGGGGTAGTTCTCACCTGTAGATCTGTTAACGAAGAAAGCCCCTGCAGCGCAGGGGCTTAGTTCGTGTGTGGCTTAGTTGTAGCTGCGGAACGCAACCACGGCGTTGTGACCACCGAAGCCGAAGGAGTTGCTGATGGCGAGGATGTCGCCGGCAGGAAGCTCACGTGGGCTGGTGACAACATCAAGCTTGATCTCAGGGTCCTGATCGTCAAGGTTGATAGTTGGGGGAGCAAGACGGTTGTGAAGAGCCAGGACAGTGAACATGGCCTCGATGGCACCTGCACCACCCAAGAGGTGACCGGTGGAAGCCTTGGTCGCTGACACGGCAATGTTGTCCAGGTGGTCACCGAATACGCGACGCAGAGCGTTGTATTCTGCGATGTCTCCCACAGGAGTGGAGGTAGCGTGAGCGTTGATGTGGACGACGTCTTCGATCTTCGCGCCAGCCTGCTCAATAGCCTGCAGCATTGCACGTGCTGCAGCAGATCCTTCAGGGTCTGGAGCAGTGATGTGATACGCGTCAGAGGTGACGGCGCCGCCAGCAACCTCTGCATAAATCTTTGCGCCACGAGCAAGTGCGTGCTCTTCAGTTTCAAGAACCAAAGCAGCAGCACCTTCACCGAGGACGAAACCGTCACGGTTCACGTCATAGGGGCGAGATGCGGCTTGTGGGTCATCATTGCGCTTAGAAAGTGCCTGCATTGCAGCGAACGAGGCAATGGGGAGTGGGTGGATAGCTGCTTCAGAACCACCAGCGATGATGACATCAGCCAGACCAGCCTGGAGGTGCTCATAGGCGTTAGCAATTGCTTCCGTGCTGGAAGCGCAGGCAGAAACCACAGTACGCACACCTGCACGAGCGTGCAGATCCATGCCGATAGCAGCTCCGGGGCCGTTTGGCATGAGCATGGGAACGGTCATGGGCAGGACACGACGAGGTCCCTTTTCGCGCAGGGTGTCCCATGCGTCGAGGAGAGTCCAGACCCCACCGATACCGGTGGACCAGTCCACTGCGAGGCGACCGGGGTCAACCTCGGGGCTGCCTGCATCTGCCCATGCTTCACGGCCGGCAATGAGAGCGAACTGCGAGGAAGGGTCAAGACGCTTGGTTTCAACACGCTCGAGGATCTCTTCAGCAGGAACCGCTGCCTGAGCAGCAAACTTGATGGGGATTTCCCACTTTTCAACCCACTCTTGCTCAAGGGCGCGGGCACCTGATTTGCCAGCAAGAAGTGCTGCCCATGTCTCGGGGGCATTTCCTGCGAGAGGAGACGTGGTACCGATACCGGTGACGACAATCTTCTTGCTCATGAGTGGAATCTTTCTGGTGGGGTGGAGGGAAAGCTGGGGGATTGTAAGCAAGGGCCGGAACGAGTGTTACCGGCCCTTACCTACGAAATCCTTAGGATGCAGAAACGATGAAGTTAACTGCGTCGCCGACGGTCTTGAGGTTCTTTACTTCCTCGTCGGGGATCTTTACGTCGAACTTCTCTTCTGCGTTCACGACGATGGTCATCATCGAGATCGAGTCAATGTCGAGGTCGTCAGTGAAAGACTTGTCCAGCTGTACCGTGTCGGTTGCAATGCCGGTTTCGTCGTTTACGAGCTCAGCCAGACCTGCAAGTACTTCTTCGGTGGACAGTGCCATTGTTATCTCCTTGTTGGGGGTTCGTTTGACTGGTTTAGTTTACCGGCCAAAAGAGGCTTTTCTAGGGAAGGACGACGACCTGAGCGCCATAGACGAGACCGGCACCAAAGCCGATTTCGAGGGCGAGGCCACCGCTGAGCTCGGGGTGTTCTTCGAGCAGTCTGTGGGTTGCGAGAGGGATGGAGGCAGCGGAGGTGTTTCCGGTGGTCTCGATGTCCTTCGCAATGACGACGGATTCGGGCAGTTTGAGTTGCTTAGCGAATTCGTCAATGATGCGCATGTTTGCCTGGTGGGGAATAAACGCTGAGAGCTGATCGCTAGTGATACCGGCTTCTTCAAGTGCCTTCTGAGCAACCTTGGCCATCTCCCACACAGCCCAACGGAAGACAGTTTGTCCTTCTTGACGCAAGGTGGGCCACGCCACGTCGCCGTGTCCGTCGCGGTATTCAATCATGGTGTGGTTCATGCCGACGGCATCCCACTTGGAGCCGTCTGAGCCCCACACGCTCTTCGAGATACCGGGGAAGTCGCTGGGTCCAACGACGGCAGCGCCGGCGCCGTCACCGAGCAAGAAGCTGATGGTGCGATCCGTTGGCTCAATGATTTCGCTGAGCTTTTCGGCACCAATCACGAGCACATACTTTGCCAAGCCGGAGCGAACAAAAGAATCCGCCTGAGCAATGCCGTAGGTGTAACCAGCACAGGCAGCAGAGATGTCATAGGCAGCTGCAGGGTTTGCGCCCACGCGGTCAGCAACGAGTGCTGCCATCGACGGAGTCTGCACACTGTTGCTGATGGTGGAAATCAGGACAACATCAATCTCTTCAGGCTTGATTCCTGCCTTGGCAATGGCTTCCTTGGCTGCTTCGGTAGCCAGGTCTGCGGCGGTGATGTTCTTGGAGGCACGCTTACGAGTAATCACACCGGTGCGCTGGCGAATCCACTCATCACTGGACTCGATAGGACCGGCAATGTCGTCGTTGGTGACGGTGAGGTCGCCACGAGCAGCCCCCATGGCGTAGATGCGAGAGTACTTGGCGCCCTCGGACTGCTTCAGATTCACGTGAGTCATGATGTTCTTTCTCGTCCGGCCGCTTAGGCGACAGAGTCAATCAGTTCGCGGGCTGCATCGAGATCCTCTGGAGTCTTGACGGCAACGGTAGGAATGCCCTTGAGGCCCCGCTTGGCCAAACCAACAAGTGCGCCAGCTGGTGCCAACTCGATGATGCCGGTGACGCCCGCAGCAGCAAAGCTTTCCATGCACTTATCCCAGCGCACAGGTGAAGAAACCTGTCCAACGAGAAGATCGCGGAATTCTTGACCCTTGGTGACGATTGAGCCGTCCTTGTTAGTCCAGAGAGTCTTGATGGGGTCTACCGTGTTGACCGTCTCAGCTGCTTCACGCAGAGTCTCCACAGCATCCAACATGTAGCTGGTGTGGAATGCGCCGGCAACCTGCAAAGGAATAACTCGAGTACCAGCTGGTGGTTCTTCAGCGAGTTTGGTCAGAGCAGGAAGTTCACCTGCAACGACAAGCTGTCCGCCGCCGTTGTAGTTAGCGGGGAAGAGGCCAAGTTCATCGAGCTTGGCAATGATGTCGGATTCTTCGCCACCGATGACCGCACTCATGCCGGTGGGAACCAGTGCAGCGGCATCAGCCATCGCGCGCCCACGAATGCCCACAAGACGCACAGCGTCAGTGGCATCCAGAACACCAGCGCCAGCGGCAGCGGTGAATTCACCAACCGAGTGGCCAGCAATTCCGGAAGTCTTAGAGAGGTGATCAGTTTCGGCCAGTGCATCCAGAGTCAGAATGCCGGCAGCCACGATGAGTGGTTGGGCTATGGCGGTGTCGCGGATGGTGTCCGCATCGCTCACCGTGCCGTGCTTGACCAGGTCAACGTCTGCTGCGGCAGAAAGAGTTTCGAGGAGTGCTTTCGAACCGGGATCAGCAATCCAAGGTTCGAGGAATCCAGGGGTCTGCGAGCCCTGTCCAGGGCAGACGACAACAATCACGGGTTAAGTCTTCCAATCGTTGACTGTGAGTGCTGTGCACTCATCGACACACTATCGCGAGAAACGTTGTGGAGTCTCTACATTTTCCGCATGTTTTTGCGGGAAATCCTTATTCAGCAACCACGGGGCGAAGTGGTTTGCGTGCCTTCTTGATGGGTTCTTTGATGGAACCCAGAATCAGGGCACACTGTAAGATCATTGCTTCGCGGGGACCAGTGGCATCCCAACCGATGACATCGGTGACTCGCTTGAGGCGGTAGCGCACAGTATTGGGGTGAACGAAGAGATCACGAGCTGTAGCTTCCAGGCTTCGACCGTTATCTAGATAGCTCTGCAGTGTGGTGAGCAGTTCAGAAGACTGGTCACTTAAGGGCACATAGATGCGCTCGATGAGGGTGGCCCTGGCAAGTGGATCACCGGCAAGAGCACGTTCAGGAAGAAGATCGTCTGCTGCGATGGGGCGGGTAGCTCCGCGCCACGCACTGGCAACGGAGTAGCCAGCAAGGGCTGCGCGAGCACTGCTTACTGCATCAACGAGAGAAGGAACCTCTGGACCCACAACCAGGTGGCCTTCACCAAAGTCTTCTTCGATCCTCTTGGTAATGTCCATGAAGCTCATGGTGGAGTTCTCCACCTCGTCTTCGAGAGGCTCAGCGCGACCAATCACGACAACAAGGCGGTTTCCTTGCACTCCGATCAAGATGTCAGCGTGAAGGTGGCGAGCGGTGCGACGCAGGCGATCCACCTCAAGTTGGCGAGGTGCTCGACCTACAACTACGCATACCTCGCCGCGCCCCTGCCAGCCCAATGCGGCAATGCGGCTGGGAAGTTCATCGTCATATTCGCCAGAGAGAATGCTGTCGACTACGAGTGCTTCGAGACGTGCATCCCAGAGGCCGCGGGCTTCAGCAGCGCGGGCATACACATCTGCAGCAGCAAAGGCGATTTCGCGCGAATACAACAGGATTGCTTCGCGGAGTTCTTCACCGTGGCCCTTGATACGCTCTTCCACCACTTCAACCGTGCACCGGATGAGCTGCAGGGTTTGCTGCAGGGTGACCGAACGCAGCAGTTCACGAGGGGCACCGCCAAATACGTCCGAGGCTATCCACGGTGTGGTTTTGGGGTCGTCGAACCAGGCAATGAACGAGGTAATACCTGCTTGAGCTACCAAGCCCACGGCAGAGCGACGCCCAGGGGGCATGTCGCGATACCAGGGGAGTGTGTCCTCAAGGCGTTTCACGGTCAGCGTGGAGAGCTCACCAGAAATGGTGCGCAACCAGGCAAGCGTTTCCGCCTTGGTTCGTTCAGCGGCCATCCGCGTAGGTTAGCTTTCGCCGCCGGCAGATCCGGTGGTTCCTGCAGTGACGTCGTAGAGGCGGTACTTCTCGATGGCCTGGCGAACCAGTCCACGATCAACCTTGCCCTGCTTTGCCAGCTGCTCGAGCGTGCGCACCACAACGGAAGGACCGTCGATGGTGAAGAAGCGACGAGCTGCTGCACGAGTGTCACTGAAACCGAATCCGTCAGCACCCAAGGTGGCATAGTCACCTGGGATGTAAGGACGAATCAGGTCAGGAACCATGTGGTTGTAGTCGGTCACGGCAACGAATGGACCCTCAGCACCAGAGAGCTTCTCGGTGACGTAGGGAACCTGTGCAGGTGCCTCAGGGTTCATCATGTTGAAGTGGTCTGCTGCAATACCGTCGCGACGCAGTTCACCCCATGAGGTGACAGACCAGACATCGGCAGAAACGCCCCAGTCTTCGGCAAGTAGCTTCTGAGCCTCGAGTGCCCATGGAACGGCAACACCAGAAGCCAATATCTGAGACTTGACGCCAGGCATGTCGTTTTCTTGGAGCTTGTAGATACCGCGCAGGACGCCGTCAACATCGAGGTTTTCTGGCTCAGCAGGCTGCTGAATGGGCTCGTTGTAGACCGTGATGTAGTACATGACGTTGGGGTCTGGGTGAGTTCCGCCATACATACGTTGCAGACCATCACGCATGATGTGTCCGATTTCGTAGGTGTAGGCAGGGTCATAGGTCACCACTGCAGGGTTAGTTGCAGCGAGGATAGGCGAGTGGCCGTCTGCGTGCTGCAGACCTTCACCGGTCAGTGTGGTGCGACCAGCGGTTGCACCGATGACGAAACCGCGGACCATCTGGTCACCGGCGAGCCACAGGGCGTCACCAGTGCGCTGGAATCCGAACATCGAGTAGAAGACGTAGATCGGAATGAGGATTTCACCCTGGGTGGAGTAGGAGCTGCCCACTGCGGTGAATGCGGCAAGTGCGCCAGCCTCATTGATACCCACGTGAATGATGGTTCCAGTGGGGTCTTCCTTGTATGCCAGGAGAAGATCGCGGTCCACGGACATGTAGTGCTGACCGTTGGGGTTGTAGATCTTCGCGTTGGGGAAGAAGGTGTCCATACCGAAGGTGCGAGCCTCATCGGGGATGATGGGCACGAGACGGGGACCAAATTCCTTGTCGCGGATGAGATCCTTGAGCAGACGCACGAAGCCCATGGTGGTGGCAACCTCTTGCACACCAGAACCCTTAGCAGCGATGTCGTAGGTCTTCTTCTCGGGAAGAGCAATCTCGGTGTACTTCGAGCGACGTTCAGGAACGTATCCGCCGAGTTCACGACGACGTTCATGCATATACTGCAGGCGAGGATCGTTGTCTTCGGGCTTGTAGTACGGAGGCATGTAGGGGTTTTCTTCCAGAACCGCATCGGTGATGGGGATCTTGAGGAAGTCACGCATGAGCTTGAGGTCATCAAGCTTCATCTTCTTCATCTGGTGGGTTGCGTTGCGGCCTTCGAAGTGCTTGCCGAGACCGTAACCCTTGATGGTGTGAGCCAAGATGACAGTGGGCTGACCCTTGTGCTCAGAAGCTGCCTTGAACGCGGCGTAAACCTTGTTGTAGTCGTGGCCACCGCGCTTGAGCTTCCAGACATCGTCATCGCTCATGTGTTCCACGAGCTTAAGTGCACGAGGGTCACGAGCGAAGAAGTTTTCACGCACGAATGCGCCATCCTCGGTCTTGTAGGTCTGGAAGTCACCATCGGGGGTGACGTTCATGAGTGTGCGGAGTGCGCCGTCGTTGTCGTTGGCGAGAAGTGAATCCCATTCACGACCCCAGATGACCTTGATGACGTTCCAGCCAGCGCCACGGAAGAAGCTCTCGAGCTCCTGGATGATCTTTCCGTTACCGCGCACAGGGCCGTCGAGGCGCTGCAGGTTGCAGTTGATGACGAAGTTGAGGTTGTCGAGACCTTCGTTGGCAGCTACCTGGAGCTGACCACGCGATTCGACCTCATCCATTTCACCGTCACCGAGGAAGGCCCAGACCTGCTGGTCAGATGCATCCTTGATGCCACGGTTGGTGAGGTAGCGGTTGAGCTGTGCCTGGTAGATCGCGTTGATGGGACCGAGACCCATGGAAACGGTGGGGAACTGCCAGAAGTCCGGCATCAGACGGGGGTGTGGGTAAGACGAAAGTCCGCCACCAGCGTGAGACTTCTCTTGACGGAAACCATCAAGCTGGCTTTCGTTCAGACGTCCCTCGAGGAAGGCGCGTGCATACACGCCAGGAGAGGCGTGACCCTGCACGAAAATCTGGTCGCCACCACCGGGGTGGTCCTGGCCGCGGAAGAAGTGGTTGAAACCGACTTCATACAGCGATGAGGAAGAAGCGTAGGAAGAGATGTGGCCACCGACACCAATGCCGGGGCGCTGTGCGCGGTGCACGAGCATTGCAGCGTTCCAGCGAATCCAGGCACGGTAGCGACGTTCGGTTTCTTCGTCGCCGGGGAATGCGGGCTCGTTCTCTGGAGCGATGGTGTTGAGGTAGTCGGTTGTGGGAACCATGGGCACACCCAGGTGCAGTTCCTTTGAGCGACGAAGGAGGGAGAGCATGATGTCTCGACCGCGTTCGTGACCCTGTGACGCAACGACGCCATCAAGTGATTCGTTCCATTCCGCTGTCTCTTGCGGATCGGCGTCGTAGTTACTGACCGAGTAGGGATCCTGGTCGTTAACCGTCACAACAACCTCTTTCTCACAGGCAGATCGTGCCTGTACATGCTGGGGGAGGGAAGATCCAGCTGGGTTACAGCGTGGACACTAGGTAACACTCTACAGACGAGCCGAGGGCTAGGAGTAATTATTGATGGATATGTAAACCATCAACACATCTAAGATTGTTCTGTCGTCATCCCACAAAGCAAGGAGAAGCTCACATGAGCCTCACTATCGGTGCACCAGCCCCTGATTTCACTTTGAAGAATCAGTTCGGTGAAGAAGTTTCCCTGTCACAGTTCCGTGGGGTGAAACCTGTTGTTGTTGTCTTCTACCCACTCGCATTCACAGGCATCTGCACGGGGGAGCTGTGCGAGCTGCGTGACAACATCTCAGTCTTCAAGACCAATGGTGTTGAACTGCTTGCTATCTCTGTGGACTCCAGCCCCACTCTTCGTGTTTTTGCAGAAAAAGAAAACTACGATTTCTCACTCCTGTCTGACATGTGGCCCCACGGTGAGGTCGCGTCCAAGTACGGCGTTTTCCTTGAAGACAAGGGCTTTGCGAACCGCGGCACCTTCGTGATCGACAAGGACGGCAACCTCGCTGGACAGTTCGTCACCGAGCCTGGACAGGCCCGTGACTTCGCCTCGTACAAAGAGCTCGTAGAAAACCTGTAATATATTTCGAGCACGGGCCTTTAGCTCAGTTGGTAGAGCGCCACGTTTACACCGTGGATGTCATCGGTTCGAGCCCGGTAGGGCCCACTCGTGTGAAAGAGCGTCGCAGAAATGCGGCGCTCTTTCTTTTTGTTGACGACTCTCTGCCGTGAACTTTTGGGTTAACGTTTGGTGTTCAAGTAGTGTGCTTTGAGGGGATTTCCCCTACACAAACTCAAGGAGGCGTGAACAATGACTGACAATTCAGAATCAACATTCCAGCCTCACTCTGATGAAGAGCTTGCTCGTTTGCTCGAAGAGCAGATGCGGGCCATGCGTTCTTCCGCGCCGATTACTGCTCCGCAGCCCACTGTCTCTGCTGTTCCTGTTGAGCCAGTAGTAGCTGCCGAGGTTGAAGAAGAACTGGGCATTGACGAGCTTTTTGGTGCGCTTCTCGAAGACACCACTGATATTCCTGTAGTTCAGGTTGAAGAAGAAGTTGTTTTCATTCCCTCTGTCGACGAAAGCTCCCTCGAGCACACTCAACCCATCACCTACATCCAGGAGGATGTTGTGGAGGTTGCTGTGATTGACGAGCAGATTGTCGTAGAAGAGACCATCACCGAAGCTGCGATTATTGACAACCACATCGTTGTTGAAGAAACAGTGGTGGAAGAAGTCATCGAAGATGCGCACGTCATTGCCGAGCGCATTCTTTCCGAAATCAGCATTGATGGCGAGATTGTTGCAACCACCATTTCTGCAACCGCTGGTGCTGATCCCATTCCTCTGATGTTTGGTGAAGCCGCGGCAAGTGCACCCATTGCCGCGCCAGTCTTTGCCGCCTCGATGAGCTACACCCCAGAACCTGTCGTTATTGAAGGGGACATCATCGTTGATGAGGTTGTTCTTGAGGGCAACACTGAGGAAGAAGTAGCAGTTGAAGCCGTTGTTGTCGACGAAGTTGTCGTTGAGGAGTTTGAGGCTCCTGTATTCCGCTCAACTAATCCCATCAACCACATCAACTCTTTTGCACCGCGTCCAACCTTTGATGAGCTCGTTTTCGGAGTTAAGTCAGACGACTAGGCTCGAATCGTGACTAATCTTCGCGATGTTGTTGAGTATGCCCACACACTGTGGCCACTTTCTGGTGCCGAAAGCTGGGATGCCCCAGGTCTCGTTTCAGGTTCCCTCGAGAGCCCCGTGAAGCGCATCCTGCTCGCTGTCGATGCTGTTGCTGAGACGGTGGAGCAAGCTGTTGAAGTTGAGGCAGATCTCCTCATTACTCACCACCCGTTGTTGATGCGTGGCGTGACCAGCGTCAATGAAGAGCTTTACAAAGGCAACCTGATTGCCCGACTCATTCGTGGGAACGTAGCACTACTTGCCGCCCACACCAATGCTGATGTAGTTGAAAACGGTGTCTCAGACGTCATTGCCCAGTCTCTGGGGCTCATTGATACTGCGCCCATTGAGCCCGGTGTTGTTCCCGGAACAGGTATTGGCCGCGTGGGAAATCTTCCTAAGGTTACGACCTTGGGAACACTCGCCAGAGCACTTGCAGATCTTCTTCCTAACACCGCAGGTGGTGTGAAAGTATCTGGAGAATTCACTGCGGCAATCTCTCGCGTTGCACTCTGTGGCGGAGCAGGAGATTCACTGCTGGCCACTGACGCTGTGCGGGGTGCCGATGTCTACATCACCTCAGATCTGCGTCACCACCCGGCGCAAGAAGCCCGTGAACAAGCACTCATCTCGGGTGGCCCTGCACTGATTGATGTGTCTCACTGGGCTTCAGAATGGTTGTGGCTCGACACTGCTGCTGCCCAGCTGCAGAAGCAATTCCCTGACATTGATGTGGAAGTTTCGGACCTGCGAACAGATCCATGGGACTTCCTCGTCGTACAGTAGAGACAACAGTTCCACACATAATTCAACGAGAGAAGTGACGTGAAAGCACGCCCCGAGGATCAGCTCGCTCTGCTCACCCTGCAAGAACGTGATAACCACATCACTCAGTTGAACCATGCGCGCAAGAACATTGCCGAGCAAGCAGAACTGGCAGAAGTCACTGCTTCATTGCGCGAGTTTTCTCAGTCCCTCATCGCTGCCCAAGGCGTTCTTGAAGACGCCAAGATTGAGCTCGCTCGAATTGAAGATGACGTGCGCGTTGTCGACGAGCGTATTGCCAAGGACAAAGAGCGTGAGGCAGGAGCTGCTTCCGCGAAGGACCTGCAAGCTCTTGAAGCTGAGCTTGCCTCACTGGCAACACGCAAGAGCAACCTCGAAGACATCGAACTCGTCGTGATGCAAAGCATCGAAGATGCAGAGGTTGCCGTGGCAGATGTACTGGTCGAGCGTGACGCTGTTGAAGCTCGTCGTGCTGCACTAGCTCAGGCAGTTTCAACACGCGAGGCAGAAATTGATGCAGAACTAGCTGCAGAGACTGCTGCCCGAACTGAACTTGCCGCCAGCTTGCCTGCAGACCTCGTTGAACTCTACGAGCGTCAGCGCGCACGCTACGGCATCGGAGCAGCGCTTCTCACCCGCCGTGTCACCGGTGGTAGTGGCGTGGAACTCACCTCGACCGATCTGGATGCTGTGCGCGCTGCTGCTCCCGATGACGTCGTGATCTGCCCTGATAGCTCGTGCATCCTCGTTCGCACGAACGAATCTGGACTCTAATGCCCCGTCAGCTCATCATTGAGGCCGATGGCGGTTCTCGTGGCAACCCCGGCATTGCTGCAGGTGGTGCCGTTGTGATTGACGGTGAAACACAGCAGGTGCTGGCCTCTGTGGGTGTCTATGTCGGTATTGCCACCAACAACGTCGCTGAATACAACGGCCTACTCGCTGGATTGATCAAGGCGTATGACATTGACCCAGGAGCGCTTGTTCACGTGCGCATGGACTCCAAGCTCGTGGTCGAGCAAATGTCGGGCCGCTGGAAGATCAAGCACCCGGATATGGCTGTGCTAGCTGCCAAAGCGAAGGATGTCATTGGCAATCGTGCAGTGACCTATGAATGGGTTCCACGTCTGCAAAATGCCCTGGCAGACGCTGCCGCGAACAAGTCCATGGACTTGCGCGAATCTTTCGAGGCTTAGCCAGTTCAGTTTGACCGCTCTAGACTTGTCATGAATGGGTCGGCAAGACGGTCGCGTTACTGGGGTTTACTCCAGTACCGAGGAACGTCCGGGCTCCACAGAGTAGGGCGGTGGGTAACACCCACCCGGGGTAACCCGCGAGAACAGTGCAACAGAAAGTAAACCGCCTCCGGTTCGCCGGCGGTAAGGATGAAACGGTGGTGTAAGAGACCACCAGCAGTCTGGGTAACCAGATTGGCTAGGTAAACCTCGCCCGGAGCAAGGTCAGACAGAGAACGGTGAAGCTACTCGCTGAGTTCTCGGGTAGACCGCTAGAGAATTGCGGCAACGTAATTCCGAGATAGATGGCCGTCACGCGAAAGCGGACAGAACCCGGCGTAATAGCCGGCCCATTCAATTACTCCAAATCGAACGCCAGGCGTGCGGCACCCATGATGCCCGCCTTGTTGAAGAGCTTCGCAGGAACGATGGGGGTGCGTAGCTCCAACAGAGGCAAGAACTTCTCGTGGCTCTTTGAGACACCGCCACCCACAATGAAGAGCTCGGGGGAGAAGAGCATCTCAACGTGGCTGTAGTAGCGCTGGAGGCGCTTGGCCCACTCGGGGTAGCTCAAGCCTTCACGCTCGCGCACAACGCCTGAGGCGCGCTTTTCCGCGTCGAAACCATCAATTTCTAGGTGACCGAGCTCGGCGTTGGGAATCAGAACGCCGTCATAGATCATGGCGGCGCCAATGCCGGTGCCCAGGGTGGTCATGATGACCAGGCCTTTTTGATCCTTAGCTGCGCCATAGATTACTTCGGCATAGCCTGCAGCATCAGCGTCATTAACGAAGTGAATGTTGCGACCCAGTTCCTTTTCGAAGAATTTCTCTGCCTCGAAACCAATCCAGCGCTGGGAGATATTGGCAGCAAGCATCGTCACGCCGTGACGGATGGAGCTGGGGAAGCAGATACCCACAGGGATATCTGCAGGTGCATCGAGCTGCTCGATGACCTCTGTGACCACGCGGGCAATGTCTTCAGGTTCGCCACCTTCTGGTGTGGCAACGCGCACACGCTCACCAATGAGCTCGCCGGAGAGGACATCAACCAGTCCACCCTTGATGCCAGTTCCACCAATGTCGATACCAATAGCTGTTGCGCGCATG
>NZ_JAVWTF010000041.1:0-13586 GCF_036667855.1 Aurantimicrobium sp.
GTTGACTACCGGACCCAATCCCTTGCAAACTTAGAAACGGCTCCCTATTAGAACTCCAACTTTTGGGGTTCAGTTCATTGCGGGGGCTTTCTTATTCAAGTGTTGCTGGTTAGTTGAACCACAGAGCAAGTTCACGAGCTGCAGACTCGGGTGAGTCAGAACCGTGGACGAGGTTCTGCTGAACCGCGAGTCCCCAATCACGGCCAAGATCACCACGGATGGTGCCCGGAGCAGCGGTGGTGGGATCGGTTGTGCCTGCAAGACTGCGGAAGCCTTCAATAACGCGATTACCAGTAAGACGAATCGCAACAACGGGACCGGACTCCATGAAGCTCACAAGTGGTTCATAGAAGGGCTTACCCACGTGTTCCTCATAGTGCTTGCCGAGGAGTTCTCGATCTGCCTGAACAAGGCGGATGTCAACGAGTGCATAACCCTTGGCTTCAATACGGCGCAGGATTTCACCGGTTAGGCCACGAGCAACGCCATCTGGCTTAACGAGGACAAGGGTTTCTTCAATAGTGGTCATCAGTTTTCTTTCTTTTGAGAATCAAGTTTCGCCCCGGTTGTCATGGCGAACGTCCAAATACCGGCAAACACTGCACCGATCAAAAACAGCATGGTGACGGCAAATCCAGAGAGCACAATGATGGCCTGTACTGCCCAGCCCAGGATGAAAGCCCATTTGTATTTCATCATGAGTCCGATGGTGGCGAGCATGAGAAGACACACTGCTGCACCACCCCCGAGTGCCACAACTGGAGGAAGAGCTCCCAAACCAAAGATGGTCAACGCTGCAAGACCCACAACAATGAGCTCAAACCCCAGCACGACCTGACCAAGTGAAGCTTGGGCAGAACGCTGACGAGGTGCTTGAGGTGTGCTCACAATGTCCATCCTTGCGTCTCAGTAGCAAGTCCGACAGTCAGACCCACCAACGTAATCGAACCTGTCACAACAACGGCACCCTTTTCAGAGTTCGCGGCATAGCCACGAGCCATAGCAAGTGCAACGACGGGATCAGGTTCAACTAAGACTTTGTCGTCTCCGACCTTATCCGCAACGAGGAACCCTAAGTCACGAGCAGAACGAGAACGTTCAGACGGCGCATTCGTCACAATGAACCGAGTTGCCACAGGCGCAAGTGCTTCGATGATTCCTTCAGCATCTTTATCTTCAAAGATGGCGAGAACCACAGTGACATCATCAAATGTGAAGTAGGTATCCAAGGCCTTTGCTAGTGACGCAGCACCATGAGGATTATGAGCTGCATCGACGAGCACCGTTGGGTCGGCTGCAACAAACTGCAAGCGCCCCGGCGAGGACGCCGTGGCAAAAGCTTCATCCAGAACAGCTTGTTCGAGAGCCTGTGAGGCTCCACCCAGGAATGCCTCAACGGCAGCGATGGCGAGTGCAGCATTCTCTGCTTGGTGGTCACCATAAAGAGCAAGGAAGAGATCTTCATAGCGTCCAGCAGCACCCTGAATAGTGACGAGCTGACCACCCACTGCCACGGCACGAGAGACCACAGCAATAGGATTTCCCACTTCAGGAGTGTCCGTTGTGGAGACAAAAGTCAGAGTGGATTCGGTGAGATCTGCTGCTTCTTCGAGTACGGCACGAACTACCGGGTTCTGTGCTGCAGAAACAACCATGGCGGCAGGCTTGATAATTCCTGACTTCGTGCGAGCAATCGCATCTAGGTCTTTACCTAAACGATCAGTGTGGTCGAGGGCAATAGGGGTGAACACGGCAACTACACCGTCTGCGACGTTGGTGGAATCCCATTCTCCGCCAAGCCCTGCTTCCACAATTGCCACATCAACGGGAGCATCAGCGAATGTTCCATAAGCCAAGATGGTCATCACTTCAAAGAAGGTAAGACGTGGTTCACCTTTTGCTTCGAGCTCTGCATCAACGAGTTCAACATAGGGCTTCACATCAAGCCAATTGGTCACCAGCACATCGTCGCGAACGGGCACGCCGTCGAGCAGAATACGTTCATTGAAGGAAACAAGATGGGGCGAGGTGAAGACACCCGTTGCGAGACCATAGGAACGCAAGATGGCTTCAATGAGGCGTGCCGTCGTGGTCTTTCCGTTTGTTCCAGCGATGTGAATGATCGGGTAAGCGCGGTGCACGTCACCGAGGAGTTCAACCACGCGTCGCGTGGGCTCGAGCCTGGGTTGAGGATTTCCTTCACCGAGTCGAACCGAAAGCTCTTGGAATACCAGCTGAGCAGCGCGGGAGTACTCATCCATCTCGGCAGGATCAATACCCTCATAATCGTCATCAGAGGAGAAATCACCGTTGGCAAATCCGCCTGGTGTCAGATCATCTTTAGACATTGACTACTCGATTCACGCGTGAAACTGCCACGACAAAGTTTCCCTCGTTGGCGTACTGACCAGCAGGAATGACAGCGAAGTGCTCAGGTGCCGTGGATAACATTCCTGGCAACCACTCTGCAGGAGAAACATCAGCAAAACCTGCGAGTTCACCATGGAACGCGGGGTCATGGACGCCGAACTCTGTGGCCAGAGTATCGGCGGCAATATCTGCCGCGGTACTCATCTTCAAAGCATCCGCGTCTGCTTGAGAGAAACAGAACACATTGAGATGGATACGGTCAGAGACCTCAAATCCAGCAGCCTTACGCGTGTCCTGAACGGCACGAATTACGTCACGAGCAAGACCTTCTGCCTCCATCTCTGGCGTGGTGACCGTGTCGAGCAGAACGAAGCCACCTGCTGGAAGCAGGGCAAGAGCACGTGTGCTCTCTCCACCATCACCTGTTTCCAGGGTGAGCTCATACTCACCTTCGACGAGATTAACTCCCCCAGCCGTGACGACACCGTTGTTCTCAGACCAGTCCCCAGCCTTAGCAGCCTGGATAATCTGTTGAACCTGCTTACCCAAACGAGGACCTGCAGCACGTGCATTCACGGTCAGTTTCGAAGTGATGCCGTATTCAGCCGCAGAAGAGTCCGTCAACTGAACGAGAGTGACCTGCTTGACGTTGAGCTCATCGCGCAGAATGTCACTAAACGAAGCTAGAGAATCAGACAAAGCAGACACAACGGTGAGATCTGCCAATGGCAGTCGCACGCGCAGTCCGACCTTCTTTCGCAACGCGAGAGAGGAGGACGTGATCTCACGAACAGCATCCATTGAGTCAACGAGAGAAGGGTCTGCGGGGAACTTATCAGCGTCTGGCCAGTCCTCGAGGTGAACGGAACGTCCACCAGTGAGACCTTGCCAGATGTTCTCTGTAACGAGAGGCAGCAAAGGTGCTGCAACGCGGCAGAGGGTTTCTAGCACGGTGTAGAGGGTGTCGAAGGCTTCGTGCGCTTCGGCGCCACCGGTCCAGAAACGATCACGAGAACGACGAACATACCAATTGGTCAACACGTCCGCGAAGTTACGCAGTGCTTCAGCAGCGTTGGTGGAATCCAAAGCATCCAAGTGTCCTTGGACTTCGAGGATGAGGTCACGTGTCTTCGCAAGAAGGTACTTATCCAGCACGTTTGTGCTGTCAGTTCGCCACGTTGCCTCATAGCCATCCGCATTCGCATAGAGCGAGAAGAAGTAGTAGCTGTTCCACAGCGGCAGCAACAGCTGTCGAACACCTTCACGAATGCCCTCTTCGGTGACGATGAGGTTTCCACCACGAAGCACAGGTGAACTCATTAAGAACCAGCGCATGGCGTCGGAACCATCACGATCAAAGACTTCAGAGACATCGGGGTAGTTACGCAGAGACTTGGACATCTTCTGACCGTCATTACCGAGAACAATGCCGTGGGAAACGACGTTCTTGAACGCAGGGCGGTCAAAGAGCGCAGTAGCAAGGATGTGCAGGGTGTAGAACCAGCCACGAGTTTGACCGATGTATTCCACGATGAAATCAGCAGGGTTGTGGCTATCGAACCAGTCTGCATTCTCAAAGGGATAGTGCACCTGAGCGAACGGCATGGAGCCCGAGTCGAACCACACGTCTAGGACGTCTTCAATGCGACGCATTGTGGACTGACCGGTGGGGTCATCAGGGTTGGGACGTGTCAGTTCATCAATAAATGGTCGGTGCAGGTCTGTGGGGCGAACACCAAAGTCTGCTTCGAGTTCATCGAGGGAGCCATACACATCTATACGGGGGTATTCAGGGTTGTCCGATTTCCAGACCGGAATAGGTGAACCCCAGTAACGGTTGCGAGAGATTGACCAGTCGCGTGCGTTAGCAACCCACTTACCAAACTGACCATCCTTCACATTCTCGGGAACCCAGTTGATCTGCTGGTTGAGCTCTTCCATGCGGTCACGGAATGTCGTGACCGAGACGAACCAGGACGACACAGCGCGATAAATCAGCGGCTGACGGCAACGCCAGCAGTGTGGGTAGCTGTGCTCATAGGACGCAACACGAATGAGGCGACCCTGTTCGCGTAACAAGTTGGTCAATGGCTTGTTGGCCTCAAACACCTGCATGCCTGCGACTTCTGTGAAGCGCGAGAGGAACTTGCCGCCGTCATCGACTGAAACGCGCACACCAATTCCTGCGCCTTCACAGACCTTTTGGTCCTCTTCACCGTAGGCAGGTGCTTGGTGAACAACACCAGTACCGTCTGCGGTGGTGACGTAGTCAGCAACAAGGATCTGCCACGCATTCGCTTGGTATTCCTCATCATCTGCGTAGTATTCCCACAGACGGTCATAGCTCACACCATCAAGATCTTTACCCACAACGGTGGACTTGACTGCTTCCTTCGCAGCTGCGGCATCCTCGTATCCGAGGTCCTTGGCGTAGTTACCGAGAAGATCAATTGCAATCAGGTAATCAGCTTCACAACATGCAGCACCATCGGCTGCACCGTTAGGCCCTGCGGGAACAACGGCATAGTGAATCTCTGGTCCAACTGCGAGAGCTGCGTTTGTCGGAAGAGTCCAAGGGGTGGTGGTCCATGCCAGAGCGCGAACTCCTGAAAGACCCAAGGCTGTTGCCTTCTCCCCCGTCAGTGGGAATGTCACCGTCACGGACTGGTCCTGACGCATTTTGTAGACGTCATCATCCATACGGAGTTCATGGTTGGACAAAGGCGTTTCATCGTTCCAGCAATAAGGAAGAACGCGGAAGCCTTCATATGCCAGGCCCTTGTCGTAAAGACGCTTGAATGCCCAGATGACGGACTCCATGAAGGAGATATCCAGCGTCTTATAGTCGTTTTCGAAGTCGACCCAGCGTGCCTGGCGGGTTACATACTGTTCCCATTCGCCGGTGTAGCGAAGAACAGAGGAGCGAGATTCTGCGTTGAACGCAGCGATACCCATCTCTTCAATTTCTTCCTTCTTGGTAATACCCAGCTGGCGCATTGCTTCCAGCTCCGCAGGGAGACCATGCGTGTCCCAACCGAAGCGACGATCAACCTTCTTGCCGCGCATGGTTTGGTAGCGAGGGAACAGGTCTTTGGCGTATCCGGTGAGAAGGTGTCCGTAGTGAGGAAGACCATTTGCGAAAGGAGGGCCGTCATAAAAGACCCACTCGTCCCCATCGGCACGCTGTTCGATGGATGCCTTGAAGGTGTTGTCTTTCTCCCAGAAGGCCAGAATCTGCTCTTCGATGGCAGGGAACGATGGCGAAGGAACGATCTCAGTCTGCTGACCGAATGCATTACGGCGGGGATACGTCACTTAGGGCTCCAGTTGTTGAGTAAAACACTGTGCCAGGACGAAATTTCTTCCGCGGTACCACCTGAGCTTGTGAGAGAAATCTCACCGCTTGTTCTTGAGCGATGACGGGCTCGTCCCGTTCGGTTCTACTAAGTCCGAAGACTGTTCTTCCGAAAACTCCCCGGTGATAGCCGGATCGGTGTCGTTAGAGTCCATTCTATTGCCTTTAGTAAGCTAGAAACATCACCATTTGAGGCATCAAGTGAGTAAACACCCTGTTTTCTTACATTGACGCGATGCCGCCCATAGAGAGCGAGAACTACCTATGTCCATCACGCCCGCCAACGTTCCTGATAAGCCGGCTCTGGAAGGTCTCGAAACTCTTTGGGATAACAAATGGGAAGAATCCGGTCTCTACCGCTTCCGCAAGGACGGACAGACCCGAGACAGCGTTTATTCCATTGACACTCCTCCACCAACTGCCTCTGGTTCACTCCACATTGGCCACGTTTTCAGCTACACCCATACCGATGTGATCGCTCGTTTCCAGCGCATGCGAGGCAAGGAAGTTTTCTATCCCGCGGGCTGGGATGACAACGGTCTTCCCACCGAGCGTCGCGTTCAGAACTACTACGGCGTTCGTTGCGACCCCACACTCCCCTACGTTGAGAACTTCGTTCCTCCGTTTGAAGGCGGAGATAACAAAAGCTCCAAGGCAGCTGACCAGCTACCCATTAGCCGTAAGAACTTCATTGAACTATGCGAGAAGCTCACCGTCGAAGATGAAAAGCAGTTCGAAGATGTCTGGCGTCAGCTCGGTCTTTCTGTCGACTGGACCCAGACATACCGCACCATCTCTGACGAAACCATCACTACAAGCCAGCTAGCTTTCATCAACAACCACGCACGTGGTGAGGCATACCAGGCGATGGCGCCCACACTGTGGGATGTGACTTTCCGAACTGCAGTGGCACAGGCAGAACTCGAAGATAAAGAGATGCCTGGCGCCTACCACCGCCTCACTTTTCACAAGCCCGACGGCGGTCACATTGAAATCATGACCAGCCGCCCCGAGCTGCTTCCTGCCTGTGTTGCTCTGGTTGCACACCCCGATGACGAGCGTTACAAGCCTTACTTCGGCAAGTCCGTGAAGACCCCTGTCTTCGGTGTTGAGGTTCCAGTACTGGCTCACCACCTGGCACAGCCCGACAAGGGCACCGGTATTGCCATGATCTGTACCTTTGGTGACGTCACCGACGTGATCTGGTGGCGTGAACTCAATCTCATGACCCGCGCAGTGATTGGCTTTGACGGTCGATTCGTTTCTGAAGCACCTCAAGGACTTGAATCAGCTCAAGCACAAGCTGCCTATGCAGAGCTTGCTGGCAAAACTGCTTTCAGCGCGAAGACCGCCATGGTCGAAATGCTCAAGGAGTCCGGTGAAATGCTGGGCGAACCAGAGCCCATCATGCACCCTGTTAAGTTCTTCGAAAAGGGTGACAAGCCTCTCGAAATCGTCTCCACTCGCCAGTGGTACTTGGTTAACGGAGCCAAGGATGACGAACTCAAGAAAAAGCTCATTGACTTGGGTCAAGAAATGTCGTGGCACCCTGACTTCATGCGCGTGCGCTATGAGAACTGGGTCAATGGCCTCAACGGCGACTGGCTCGTCTCGCGCCAGCGTTTCTTCGGCGTTCCTATTCCTGTGTGGTACCCACTCGATGGTGACGGAAACCCCGTCTTCGATGAGCCCATCATCGCTTCACGCGAGCAACTTCCAGTTGATCCATCCACCGATGTTCCCGCCGGTTACACCGAAGCTCAGCGAGGCATCCCCGGCGGATTCCAGGGTGAAGTCGATGTCATGGACACGTGGGCAACCTCAAGTCTGACTCCCCAGCTTGCTGGTGGCTGGGAAAGTGACGAAGACCTGTGGAACTTGGTGTTCCCCTTCGACCTGCGCCCCCAGGGTCAGGACATTATTCGCACCTGGCTCTTCTCCACCATGCTTCGCTCTGCCCTGCAGAACGGTGGCAAACCTTGGACTAACGCCGCCATTTCTGGATTCATCGTGGACCCTGACCGCAAGAAGATGTCCAAGTCCAAGGGCAACGTGGTCACTCCCGCAGACATGCTGGATCAGCACGGCTCCGATGCCGTTCGCTACTGGGCAGCAAGCAGCCGCCTTGGTACCGATGCTGCGTTTGACCCACAGAACCCCACTCAGATCAAGATTGGTCGCCGACTGGCCATCAAGCTCTTGAACGCATCTAAGTTCATCTTGGGTTTCAATGCTCCTGCAGACACCGTGGTAACCAACCCACTCGATCTGAGTATGCTGGAATCACTCCACGAGGTAGTTCGCGAAGCTACTGAAGCTCTCGAGAACTATGACCACGCGAAAGCTCTCGAAGTTACTGAGCACTTCTTTTGGACTTTCACCGATGACTACCTCGAACTAGTCAAGGAACGTGCCTATAACGAAGAGCACCCAGAGCAGGCTTCCGCTGCAGCAGCCCTGAACAAAGCTCTCACTGTGTTCTTGCGTCTACTCGCGCCAGTGCTTCCCTTCGCTACAGAAGAAGCCTGGTCATGGTTCCACGATGACAGCATTCACCGCGCTTCCTGGCCAGCTCCTGGTGATGAGAAGATCGGAAACCCCGACATTCTCAAGGCAGCCTCTGAAGCCCTGATCGGTATTCGCCGCGCGAAGACAGACGCGAAGGCTTCACAGAAGACCGAAGTTATCACGGCAACCATTGCTGCTCCTGAAGCCACGATTTCTCTGCTTGAAGCAGCACAGGGTGACCTCATGGCAACAGGTCGAATTTCGGAACTGAACTTCACTGAGGCCACAGAGCTTTCTGTGACCAACATTGAATTGGCGCCTGTTCCAGAGGTTACTGAGTAATCATGCAACTGGGCACTCGCTGGCTTGCTCACACTCCAGCTCCTCAAAACCTTGATGGCGCAGTCACAGATTCTGTTGCTGAAGTTGAGCGAGAACTATCTGCACTCAAGCAAGACACCAGCAATTGGTATTGGACTCTGACCTATCTAGAGAACCGGCCAGTTGTTCAGCTTGATGACGGAACGACAATTAGGGTTCTCCACAATGGGACCATCACAATAGAGATTGAGGAGTAGCGTTAAATCATGGCTACTACTGAAACAGCTCCACGCGACTGGACAATCACTTTAATACTTTCCATCTTCGTCGGAACACTCGGCATCGACCGCATGTTCATCGGTAAATGGGGAACAGGCTTCCTCAAGCTCATTACCGGCGGCGGACTGGGCGTGTGGTGGATTATCGACATCATCATTATTGCCACAGGCAACATGCGCGACAAGTGGGGGCGCGAACTCGTAAAGTAGTTCCCTCAAGTTGTAACGAGAAAGCCCCCTCCTAAGGAGGGGGCTTTCTTAGTGAATTCTTTACTCGGCAACTTCCGCTTGCTGCTTGGCAATCTCGGCATGAACAGCTTCCATGTCCAAGCCCTTTACCTGTGCAATGAGGTCATCCAGAGCAGCGGGAGGCAACGCGCCTGCCTGCGAGAAGAGCAAAATCTTTTCGCGGAAGACCATCAGGGTTGGGATGGATTGGATCCCTGCAGCTGCTGCAAGGGATTGCTCAGCTTCGGTGTCCACCTTCCCGAAAACAATCTCAGGATCTTTTTCAGATGCTGCCTCGAATGTGGGGGCAAACATTTTGCAAGGACCGCACCAATCGGCCCAGAAGTCAACGACAACAATTTCGTTACTGGTGATGGTCGAATCAAAATTTTCAGCGGTGAGTTCTACAGAAGCCATGAAAAAATCTTACCCTAAATAGGGATACCCCCTGGGGTATATTTGAAAAGTTAGTTCTTGAGCTTCCCCACAAAAGGAATGATGCGGCCAACTCGTGCAGCATATGCCCTGTATTGGGGGAATTTTTCTATCAGCAAGCGTTCTTCAAACCTAGCTTTATAAGAAAGCAAAACGATCAAAAGTACAAAAGCAAAGACTGTGAATAATGAACCTGCTGGAACGGTTAGTCCAAGACCGATCAGTATCAAGCCGAGATAGATGGGGTGGCGAACAATGGCATACATTCCAGTAGTCCTGAGGACCGCAGTTGCTTTGGGAACCGGGGTCGCTGTTAAGGAGTTTCCCAGACTGACAATTCCAAAAAGAGTAATTGCTAGTCCCGCCATCAACAAAAGCACAGCGATGTTTCCAACAAGCTCCGTCACAGCCCATACATCTCCATGGGGTAATCCAATAATCGCAATCAGCAATCCGAATTGGATAAGTACGAGGATGATCCCCTTAGTTTTATGGCTCATCTCTTCATCATGCCTCAGGGGAACTCAATGACAACTACGACCGGCAACACAGCACATAATCCTGAACGCTCGTGGGGAGAATTTGGCGAAATCGTTACCGGTTATGACATACCGGTATTCAACGAAAGAGAAGTGAGAGCTGGCGCAGGAATTCTCTTTCTTATTGGCTTCACCGGGTATGTGATTGCCTGGACAACAGGTTTTGTAGTTCCACTTCGAGGCTTCGCAGTTCTGTTTCTTTTAGACATGCTCATACGTTTGTTCCTCTCCCCTCGGTTCTCACCCACGTTGGCTCTAGGACGTGTGATTGTGTATCGCCAACGCCCAGAATTTGTTGGAGCTCCTCAAAAGAAATTTGCGTGGAGTTTGGGGTTAGGAATTGCACTCACTAGTTGCTTCACGATGGGATGGCTTGCCTCACCGCTATGGGTTGTGTTACTTCTCTGCGGTATCTGCATGGGCGTTCTATTTCTAGAAACAGCTTTTGGAATCTGCATCGGTTGTGAACTTCAGAAACGGTTCTCGCGAACAGCTCCTCAGTATTGCCCTGGTGATAGCTGCAATTTCGATCCACCATCTAGCCGCCATTCATAGAGAACTCATAATTAATCCACAGTCATTTCATATACCCCGGGGGGTATCTTGTAAGTATTCCAAACGAAAGTAGATCGACATGAAGAAATCAACCATCATCACCTCTTCAATTCTTGCGGTCGTCATCGGCGCCGCCGGGGTATTGGCCGCTGTCATCACAAGTACTCCCCCAGCGCCACTTGCCAACACTCAAGCACCGCAAGCCCTCACTGAAGCCGATGAGGTCCAGGCTGTTGAAGAAGGAACAGTTGTTGCGCCTGCGTCAACAACAGAAGATCTTCTTCTGTATCTGATTGAAGAAGAGAAGCTCGCGCATGACGTCTATACAGTTCTGGGCGAGACCTGGGGCGGGAACACGTTCAGCAATATTTTGGGAAGCGAAACTTCTCACCAAGACCAGGTTCTGAACCTACTCAATTCATACGGACTCACAGACCCCCGTTCTTCTGAGATTGGCGTCTTTGTCAACCCAGACCTTCAGGCCTTGTATGACCAGCTCATCGCCCAGGGTATGACCAGCCAGGCCGAGGCGTACAAGGTTGGTGTCCTCATTGAAGAAACCGACATCACCGATCTGACTACAGCGATCAACTCCACGTCAGATGCAACCATTGTGGCTACCTTAGAAAAACTTCGCAGTGCAAGTGAAAGTCACCTTGCAGCTTTCTCGAAGAAGCTCTAACTCTTCTCGAACACAGATTGTGGGCGTGACTAACAAATCACGCCCACAATGTTGTATTTGGGCAATTTTCTGGCATTCGATGACTCTCCGCCACCAAAGTCCTGGGGCCTCCTAGAAGATTTCTACTTCTGAACAGTAGTTACAACGAATTTCTGTTGGGAGAAGAATAAATAGCCACGGATTTCGTTGAAAATTTCCTATTTTGAAGAACCTTTGGTGTGCTTCAGAGGACTAGAGTAAGTAATCGCACACAGGCTTAATCATCTGTGGAATTTCATGGCCTCAAAGAAGAGAGAAGTACATGCCTGAATCCTTTGTCCCGGGAGCTGACTCTAAAGTCGCCCTCAAACGCAACCTAGGAATGTGGGCAATTGTTGCTCTCGGCCTCGGTTACATGACTCCTACAGTTGTCTTCGACACCTTCGGTCTCGTCGCTGAAGGAACAAACAACGTTGTGCCACTTGCCTACGTATTTGCTCTGATCGTGATGGTCTTTACCGCGATCAGCTATGGCAAGATGACTTCTCAATTCCCTTCGGCCGGTTCGGCTTATACCTACGCAAAGAACTCGATTCACCCTAACGTCGGATTTGTCGTGGGTTGGACCTCGATGTTGGACTATATGCTCCTTCCACTTGTGAACATCATCATTGTCCGCAGCTACATGGAGTCGTTCTTCCCCGACATTGACGGCGCTGTATGGGTGATCCTCTTCACTGTTTTGGCAACAGGAATTATCTACTTCACCATGCGTGGAACTTCAAACGTCAACACCATCCTCTTGGTCATTGCCGTTGCGTCCATGATCGGCTTTGTCGCTGTCGTTATTGGTCAGCTCCTCGGTGGCGCTGGTGAGGGCACCCTCATCACTCCAACACCCTTCATCCACGAGGGAGTTGACTTCTCCGCAGTTCTCCTCGGTGCGACCATCGTCTGCTTCAGCTTCATCGGATTCGACGCGGTCACCATGTATGTCGAAGAGGCACGCACTCCACGAGTCGTCCCACGTGCAATCATGCTCACCGTACTTATCGGTGGAGGTATCTTCATTGTCACCTCGTACTTCACTCAGGCACTGTTCCCCGACTGGAACGTCTTTGCTCCAGGCGGAGACCGTCAGTATGTTGATGACTCCACACTCCCCATCATTGGTGAGCTCGTGGGCGGCCAGACCATGAAGGTCATCCTGACCGCTGCAGGCTTCGCTGCCACCATTGCGTCACTGCTTGCCTCACAGGCTTCGGTTGCCCGCATGCTGTTGGTGATGGGTCGTAACAACGTTCTTCCCAAGAAGCTGTTTGGTTTCGTCAACAAGAAGACCCACACCCCAACCTTCAACGTCATCTTTGCTGGTGTTGTCTGCTTGACCGGTGTTGTCCTGACTTTGGCTGACATCGTGCACTTCATCAACTTCGGTGCTCTCGTCGCATTCAGCTTCGTGAACATCTCTGTTATTGCATGGTTTGCAATCCGTCAGGGTCGCCGTCACAATGCTGGCGACGTCTTCAAGTTCATCGTGATGCCAGTTCTTGGTCTTGCACTGACTGTCATCCTGTGGGTCAACCTCTCCCCCGAGGCACTCACCGGTGGTCTGATCTGGGCTGCAATCGGAATTGTTTACCTGGCAATCCTGACCAAAGGATTCCGCAAGCAGGTTGCTGGCTTCGACGAAGCACAGCCTGTTACGGACTTCAACAAGGTCGTCAAGTAACAGCTAGAACACGTAAATGTGGCCCCCACCATTTGGTGGGGGCCACATTTGTTCAGGTTCTCAATTGAATGATGCTTAGGACTTCTTGAGCTCTTCAGCGATGAGGAAGCTCAGCTCCAACGACTGCATGTGGTTCAGACGTGGGTCACACAGTGACTCGTAACGGGTTGCGAGGTCGTTCTCATCAATCTGTTCAGATCCACCCAGGCACTCCGTCACGTCGTCACCAGTGAGCTCAACGTGAACACCACCAGGGAAGGTTCCTACAGCACGGTGTGCTTCAAAGAAGCCCTTGACCTCATCGACAACGTCGTCGAAACGACGTGACTTGTAGCCGTTGGGGGTGGTGATGCCATTACCGTGCATGGGGTCAGTGATCCACAGTGGGTTAGCGTCGCTCGCCTTGACTGCCTCCAGCAGAGGTGGCAAGGCTTCACGAATCTTGCCCGCACCCATACGTGTGATGAAGGTCAAGCGACCAGGCTCACGGTTGGGGTCAAGCTTCTCAATGAGCTGCTTGACGGTGTCCACGTCCGTGGTGGGACCAAGCTTCACTCCAATGGGGTTGCGAACACGAGACAGGAAGTCCACGTGTGCTCCATCG
>NZ_JAVWTF010000042.1:0-13556 GCF_036667855.1 Aurantimicrobium sp.
AGGCCGATGGCCTGGACTTTCATAATTTTGTCAACAAGGTCGGGACTCATCTGTCAACAAGGTCCCGACTCATCACAGTGGTGGCAAGTGAGGGATTCGAACCCCCGAAGGCTGAGCCGTCTGATTTACAGTCAGATCCCTTTGGCCGCTAGGGTAACTTGCCGTTGCGGTTCATCATGATTACTCACGACTAAGTGCCTCTCAACAATACCGGGGCAAGGCGATAGTTGAAAATCGTCACTGGCCTTAGCCTGCAGAAGGAACTTTGCTGGCGTATTCATTTGCCTTGTTGGCAACGTCCACCATGTACTTCGGAACCTGGTTATAGCCGAAGACAGCGTCCTGCCAACCCTGAGGTGTGGAGAGGTCTCCACCGGAGTAGCAGAGGTAACGCCCTGCCGCGAGGGCAGCATCGTCAATGTTTTGGCCGTCTTCATTGCCATCATTGTTGCCGTCGTTATGCCAGGCAGCCCACGTGGGTGGCACGATCTGCATGGGGCCCACCGCGCGGTCAAACTCTGCTGTTCCGTCAAAGTTACCGTCGTCGAAATCGGGCAAAGCCTTGGTGTCATTCTTGCCATCAAGAGGAATGCCATAGATAGGTTCCGACATATTGCCGTTAGGCAAGATCTTCCCGCCAAAGATGTTGCCGTGGTGAGACTCCACCCAGCCAATGCCGGCCAGGGTGTTCCACGACAGATGGCATTCAGGGTCCACAACAGAAAGACCTATGGCCACTCCGGCATACGCAGTGAGTGCACGCTCAGGAATGCCTGTCTGCTGCGCTGTTTGTTTCACCCACGTGGGGTCTGGAAGTTCTGCGATTGCAGTGTGAGCAAGTTGGTCGAGAGTAAGACCTTCAACGTGAGGTGGGGTAGCTAGGACCGGAGCGAATGGGCCTTCGTCACCTGCTGTTGTTCCCCCCGTGCTACAAGCAACAAATCCCCACGTGGCAAGACCAAGCACCGCAATCACCATGAGTGTGCGGTTCCGTCTTACTTTCTTAGATGCCATCTATATCCATTCTCTAAGCCCCGGCTGACAATCAGCCGAGGACGGGCTGGATAACATGGACTCATGGCTGATTCATCATTTGACGTAGTAAGCAAGGTCGACAAAATGGAGACCGATAACGCCCTCAACCAGGCAATCAAAGAGGTTGAACAGCGTTACGACTTCAAGAACGTTGGCGCCTCCATCGAGTGGAGCGGAGAGAAGATCCTCATGAAGGCCAACTCGGAAGAGCGCGTGAAGGCAATCCTCGAAGTATTCGAAGCAAAGCTGATTAAGCGTGGCATCTCTCTGCGCAGCCTGGACGCTGGCGACCCCTTCCCCTCGGGTAAAGAATTCCGTATCGAAGCCAAGATGAAAGAAGGCATCGACCAGGAGAACGCCAAGAAGGTGACCAAGCTCATCCGTGACGAAGGCCCCAAGTCGGTCAAGTCTCAGATTCAAGGTGACGAGGTTCGTGTTTCTTCGAAGAGTCGCGATGACCTGCAGGCGACCATGGCACTGCTCAAGGGAGCGGACCTTCCGGTTGCTCTCCAGTTTGTGAACTTCCGCTAAACAATCGCATTCTTCACGCGCAGCCTGGCTCCTAGCCGGCTGCGCGTGTGCGTTAACGGCACAGCAGTTCCCCAGAGATTTGCCGTCAGCACCCCGGCAGAAACCAAAACCAAGCAGACTACTGTGCCCAGTGCAGGGGTCTCTCCTAGGAGAGGTATAGCGCCCAGCGTTGTCAGTACGGGACTCACACTTCCCATCAGTGCCGCGCGACTGGCACCGAGGTTCGTGATGGCGAATGAATACAGCAGCGTAGAAATGATCCCAATAACAACACCTTGGAGCACTGCGTAGGTCAACATCTCTGAGAGGACTGCACCGCCGGTGAAGAGGGTCGTGTGAAGCAGTCCCGTTTCGATGAAGACGCCAGACATCACACTGGAAGGCACTGCCAACAAGACAACAATGTCGAGTGGTCGATAACTCGTTTTAGAAACCGCCAAAACATAGAGAGACCACAGTGCTCCGGCCGTGAGAAGCAATCCCACTCCCGCAAGATGTGCAGCTCCGCTACCCTGCATCGCCACGACGACCCCCGCCGCAATACACGCTATGCCGAACCACCTGGCCGTGGCGAAATGCGTGCCGAGAACTGCCCCGAAGATCATAATAAAGACCGGGATCGTTCCGGGTGGAATTGTTCCCACCAGTGCAGCAGAAGTCGCCGCGCCTCCTAGCTGAACCAGCATGAGGAAGGGGAACCCGCCACCGATGGCAATGAGCACTGTCCAGTACCAGGGCTGGCGACGCATGATGCGGATTGTCTTCGGAATGACCGGGATGAGGAGGAGTGAGGGAACGCCGAACCTCAACAGGGCAACATCTCCCGGAGTGAGAGACGTATTGCCAGCAGCACGAATGCTCAAGGCAAAAGTTGACCAAATGAGAACTACCGCCCCCATTGCGAGATATCCCCACTTCATCCGTGTTGTCTTCATGCCTCAACGCTAAGCAAAAACGCGAAGCAGGCGATTGCCATTTATCGCGCAACAGAGGCAATTTAAGCAATAATCTGCCAATATATCTTTATGGACAGCATAGATAAGCAGATTTTGTGGGAACTTCAGCTAGATGGCCGCTTGAGCAACCAAGATCTTGCAGACCGGGTTGGGCTTTCCCCCTCGCCTTGCTTACGCCGCGTAAGACAGCTCGAAGAAAGTGGTGTCATCACCGGATACACCGCACGCATTAGTTCCCGTGCAGTAGATCTCGACGTGACGGCCTTTGTCCGCATCACAATGAATTCACACAGTGCAGATGTTGTTGCTGATTTGGAAGAGCGCATCCGCGGCGTTGCCCGCATCGTTGAGGCATATCTAATGTCAGGCGGTGCCGACTATCTGCTCAAAGTGATGGTGAAAGACCTCACCGAGTTTGAAGAATTCATTCGGGACGATGTCCGAACTCTGCCGGGAATTGCGTCGATAGAAACATCCTTCGCATTCGGAGTGACAAAATCTCCCACTCCCCTGCCCGTGAACTAGTTACTTAAACCCAAGGACTTCTTCGCCCCAGGCTTTACGAATGTCACCATCAGGGTCATTCTCAATGGTGTCGGTGCCATTGATAATCAGGGTGCTTCGCGTCTTCTCGTCATAACGTGGCCAAACAAGATCCTGTCCCGTTTCTGAATCCACCGTCACTGGATTAGCTGTTCGAGCAAAGCTCAACCAGCGCGCCATCATGCGGCGTGAAATCTGCTTGGCTTCCTTGAGCCCGCCCAAACGGAACTGCAGTGCCTTCTTTTCTGAGAGCTTGTCGGGCAGTGTGCCAAAGACGTAGGGAAGCTCGGTTGCATGGCTTGCACCGATTCCCAGCAACTTCATCAGGGGTGGTGCCTGGTCGAAGCGATACATCCAGGTGGGTGCCACCTTGGAATGTGCTTCGGCCACCCAGATAGAAGGCATGCGGAAACCCGCATCGCGGGCAATTTCCATGCCTCCCTTTTGCTTAGGGAAATCCGGATACTCGGCGATGATGCCTGGTTCGAGATTCTTGAGCTTGGGGTTGTCCTTGGCGACAAGCTCGAACATTTCATTGATGGAAGATTCACTGATGGGCATCAGAGGTGACTTCATCATCTTGAAGAGTGCTGCCTCGTCATGGTTGGTTCCAATAATCAGCGGAACCTTAATCTGCTTGCCAGCACGAAATGCCGCGACCGGATATCCCGGAATCAAGTCGCCATCCACGATGGGCGCAAAGGCGACGGTTCCCGGCCAGGTTGTGGCCACGTGGTCAAGTAGGTGTGTGGTTTGCTGAGCCAGTGTCACCGCGTCTATTTCACGCAGGCGCTGAGCTGCATCTTTCGCCTCAACCCCGATGAGGTCGAGGTAGGCCTTGGCAACCAGAGCCGCACGCTCTGGCTTGTACACACTGGTGGCTGGGGAGCTCTCGGCAATCGCACGGTGGAAAAGTCCCTCCGCGGATGGCATGGTCATCAACGTGGTGACACAACCTGCACCAGCGGACTCACCAAAGATGGTGACGTCATCTGGGTTCCCACCGAAGGCGGCGATGTTGTCCTTGACCCAGTTCAGGGCCAGCAAGATATCCCGCATGCCCAGGTTGGAATCAAACGGGTCTGCAGGGTCACTGAACGAGGTGAAGTCGAGGAAGCCCAGTGCTCCCAGGCGGTAGTTGATGGTGACCACGACAACGTCACCAGTTTCGGCGAGCGCACGTCCGTTATAGACAGGCTGGGCTGAGAAGCCAATGAAATACGCGCCGCCGTGAATCCAGAACATGACGGGTCGTTGACGAGTATCGCCTTCCGCACGAGGCGGTGCCCATACGTTGAGGTTGAGGCAGTCTTCGTTGATCTCGACGCCCACAGGAAGTGGGATGACTTTGGTGGGTTCTTGTGGAGCTGCGCTGCCAAACTCGAGAGCATCTTTCACGCCGGCCCATGGCTGAACAGGAAGCGGGGCCTTCAGTCGCAGTTCTCCCACAGGAGGGGTGGCATAGGGAATGCCGAGCCAGCGGTGAGCATTGCCATCGCGGGATCCGCGAACAATGCCTGCCGTGGTGGGAACGAGAAGGGTTGGGTCTGCGAATGCGTCCATAGTTCTAAAGGTATGCCTTAAGCCAGCGAGTCAGTTCATCGAATGCATGATTGCGCACCGGGCGCGCAGAAAGCACCACGTCGTGCATGGCGTTCTCAATACGTGAAAGAGTTACGAGCTTGCCTAGTTGATGCACACGTGCTGCCACGATGTTCACATCAATGGCGACATCTGCTTTCATCATGTCCGGACTCCATCTGGGCACGAGCAGGCTTCTGGTGGAAAGCCAGGTGAACACGGGCACAGGAATATCCAGCCCTGCCGCAACTTGGGCATGGCCAGTCAATATGGCATTGAGCCAGGCGGGACGAACGGGGAATCCATGCTCAGGGCGCCAGTCGTAGTTGAACTCCCATTCGCCGTCTTTGTTCTTATCCACCGTGCGGGAGTAAAAACCAAAGTCAATGCTGGGCATCTTGGACTTGGGGTTAATCTTTGTTCCTGCGCGAAGCACGGGTGCCACCAGTGCACGCGCTGCAGCAGTGAGTTGATACTCCAACCAGGGGCTGTTGAGCACGACGGCATCAGCCCGGTCGGGGTAGCGGTTTGCCCACAGACTAAAGATGAGCCCACCAGTGGAATGGCCCATCACAATAAGTTTGCGGCCTTCCAAAGCTTTGTCGTTGGCGCCTGACTTCTTGGAGCCGTGACCCATCACCTCGAGGGCTGCCTCGATGTCTTCGTCATAGTCAGCAAGGTTTTCAATGAAACCCTCGGACTGGCCGGGACGAATACTGCGGCCGTATTTGCGCAAATCGAGGGCATAAAACTGTGCGCCCTGAGAGCGCCAGTAGTCGGCCAAGTTCTTTTGGAAGAAATAGTCAGACCAGCCATGGATGTACAGCACATCAGTGTTGGCGGCAACCTGAGCGGATCGCCCGAGAAGTCTGTCGAGAAAGCCGGGCTGCTGTGGAGCCGGAGCCTTCACAATCGTGGCAACAACGGGTCCTTCAGAATCTGGAGTGAGCTCCAGCGTTGCTTGAACGAAGCCGTCACCGAGGACGTCTTCTGTCCACGTCACTGTCTTTTCCACATTCCCATTCTCACCTACGAAAGATGTTGTGTGTCTGTGAATTGAGCTAATAGCATCAGAACTGAGAAAACCTCAGGAAAATTGGCTAATACCCACCGATTCCGATAGCGAATGGCCTCATTCGTTTCAGATTTCGTAGGGTCGTGGTCTTGATGGTTTAAGTTTTGGACAGCCGTTCAAACACTTCTGCATATCTTTCAAGAACTATCTCAACAGCTGCATCAACGTCAGCCTTGTGCTGTGCCTGAGCGTCAAGAACAACAGTTTGTTCTGGCTCGACTACTTCTTTATCCACATAAATATTGTACTTTTCACATAGGACATCCGTTCTTGGAGGCGCAAAATGTCAGATTCACCACTACTCCACCCTGCAGACAACGCAACCGTCCGCGAAGCAGACACCAGCAACGTCTTCCACTCCTGGTCGGCACAAGGCACTCTTGCCCCCTTCGTGATTGCCGGCGGGAAGGGGTCACGCATCTGGGACTATGAAGGCAACACCTACCTCGACTTCTCCTCCATGTTGGTCAATGTCAACATTGGTCACCAGCACCCCAAGGTGATTGAGGCTATTAAGGCCCAGGCAGATGTGCTCACAACTGTCGCACCAGCTCACGCCAACAACATGCGTGCCCTCGCTGCGCAGAAGATTCTTTCTTACGCTCCTGCAGGCTTTGAGAAGGTGTTCTTCACCAACGGTGGTGCTGATGCGAACGAAAACGCTATCCGCATGGCACGCCTCCACACCGGCCGTGACAAGGTCATCTCGTTCTACCGCTCGTACCACGGCAACACCGGCTCAGCGATTGTCTCCACCGGTGACTGGCGTCGTATTCCCAACGAGTACTCACGTGGCCACAAACACGTCTTTGGCCCCTACCTCTACCGCTCCGAATACTGGGCAACCACTCCTGAGCAGGAGTCAGAGCGTGCACTGCACTTCCTCGAGCGCACCATTCAAGCAGAAGGCTCTGCAAGCATTGCGGCCTTCCTGATTGAATCCGTTCCAGGCACTGCCGGCATCCTCACTCCCCCACCTGGCTTCCTCAAGGGCGTTCGAGCCCTGGCCGATAAATACGGCATCGTGCTGATCTTGGATGAGGTCATGGCTGGCTTTGGTCGAACCGGTGAATGGTTCGCCTTCAATGCCTTCGACGTGGTTCCTGACCTCATCACCTTCGCCAAGGGCGTCAACTCTGGTTACATCCCTGCCGGTGGTGTCATCATCAACAGCGAAATCGCTCACGCCTTCGACGAGCGCGTCTTCCCCGGCGGCCTCACCTACTCTGGCCATCCCCTGGCCATGGCAAGCATTGTTGCCACTATCGAAGCGATGGAAGAAGAGAAGGTCGTCGAGAACTCCAAGCACATCGGAGCAACCGTTCTCGGCCCAGGCCTGAATGCTCTCAAGGACAAGCACAGCGTCATTGGAGATGTTCGAGGTTCAGGTGTGTTCTGGGCCGTAGAGTTCGTCACCAACCGCAACACTAAAGAACCCGTGGACGCTGCCTGGATGGGCAAGCTCAAGGCTGCTCTGCTTGCTCACAAGCTCTTGCCCTTCATGGCAGATAACCGACTCCACGTTGTGCCACCCTGCGTGGTCACCGGAGACGAAGCTCGTGAAGGTCTCGCGATTATTGACACTGTGCTTTCTGAGTTGAGCGCCTAATTACTCGCTCAGTAATTCTTGAAGCGATGTAGTCGAGATAAAATCATAGGACAACGCTCATTCCTCAGGATTGAGTTCAGGGCCCCGGGAAACCGGGGCCCTGCGTCATTTCCTCAGGTGTGTAGAAGTTTCGATTTATCCGAAACGACCGGAGATGTAGTCCTCAGTTGCCTGAACGTGAGGGTTCTCAAAGATCGTGGTGGTGTCATCGAACTCGATGAGCTTTCCGGGTTCACCGGTGCCCGCAATGTTGAAGAAGGCAGTCTTGTCAGAGACACGAGAAGCCTGCTGCATGTTGTGGGTCACGATGACGATGGTGTACTTCGCCTTGAGTTCTTCAATGAGGTCCTCAATCGCAAGGGTGGAGATGGGGTCCAGAGCGGAGCAGGGCTCATCCATGAGAATGACCTCAGGGGACACAGCAATCGCACGTGCAATACACAGACGCTGCTGCTGACCACCAGAGAGACCAGAACCTGGCTTGTCCAAACGGTCACGCACCTCTTTCCAAAGGTTTGCTCCCTTGAGCGAGCGCTCGACGAGTTCATCCGCATCAGTCTTGGAAATTCTGGAGTTGTTGAGCTTCACTCCAGCAAGAACGTTGTCACGAATGGACATTGTGGGGAATGGGTTGGGGCGCTGGAACACCATTCCCACGTTGCGGCGGACCAACACAGGATCCACGTCAGAGTCGTAGAGGTTCTTGCCGTCAATGAGCACTTCACCCTCAACTCGTGCGCCGGGGATTACCTCGTGCATGCGGTTGAGCGTGCGGAGGAAGGTGGACTTGCCACAACCGGATGGGCCAATGAAGGCGGTGACGGTGCGGGGCTCGATGGTGAGCGTGACATCTTCGACGGCCTTGAACTTGCCGTAGTAAACGTTGAGGTCTTTGACTTCGATGCGCTTAGACATAGTGTGCTTTCTTGTGGCCGCGTTAGCGGGAGACCTTAGGGGCGAGAATTTTGGCAATGAGTCTGGCTAGCAGGTTCAGCACCATCACGAACAGAATCAACACGAGTGCACCTGTCCAGGCGCGGTCAATATAGGCCTGAGCATCCGTGCCCTGGTTCGCATACTGCGTATAGACGAACACGGGCAAGGTAGCCATGCGGTCTGAGAAGAGGTCGTAGTTCATGCTGGTCGTCATGCCGGCGATGACAAGTAGCGGCGCCGTCTCACCGATGACGCGAGAAATCGCGATCATCACACCGGTGATGATTCCACCGATAGAGGTGGGCAGAACTACCTTCACCACGGTGAGCCACTTTGGAACACCGAGGGCATAAGAAGCTTCACGCAATTCATTGGGAACCAGCTTGAGCATCTCTTCGGTTGAGCGAACGACTACCGGAATCATCAAAACCGAGAGCGCAATCGAACCGCCAATACCAAAACGAATACCGGGACCGAAGAAGATGGCGAATAAGGCAAAGGCGAAGAGACCAGCAACAATCGAAGGAATACCCGTCATCACATCTACGAGGAAAGTGATTGCGCGTGCAAGGCGACCACGGCCGTATTCGACCAAGTAGATCGCGGTCATGATTCCGATAGGCACCGAGATGAGTGTCGCTGCACCTGTGATGAGCAGAGTTCCCATGATGGCGTGAAGGCCACCGCCGCCGGCGCCCACAACATTACGCATGGAGGAGTTAAAGAAGGTGGGGTCGAATCGCGCTGCTCCATTAGTGAGCGCTGTCACAACAAGTGAGATCAGCGGAAGCAAAGCGATGAGGAAGGCCAGCGTCACCAACACAGTCATCACCGTGTTGGTGATCTTGCGGCGCCGAGCTACCGAGTTTGAGGCGAAAGTGAAACTACTCATTAGTTCGCTCCCGAGAAGTCTTTACGACGGTTAATCACCAGGCGGGCACCTGAGTTCACAGCCAAGGTGATGAGGAAGAGAATGAGTCCCGTGGCAACCAGCACGTTCACGCCAATGTCGTGCGCCTCGGGGAAGTTCAGGGCAATATTGGCGGCAATCGTGCTGGGGTTTTGCGAGGTGAGCAGGGCGAAGGAGACGACTGCAGCTGGGGACAGCACCATCGCCACGGCCATGGTTTCACCCAAAGCACGGCCCAGTCCCAACATGGTTGCCGAAATGATTCCAGGGCGACCAAAGGGAAGCACAGCAATGCGGATCATTTCCCAACGAGTGGCACCAAGTGCCAGGGCTGCTTCTTCGTGAAGTCGAGGTGTCTGCAAGAACACTTCGCGTGAGAGCGCCGTGATGATGGGAAGAATCATTACCGCTAGCACGACCGCCACGGTGAGAATGCTGCGGCCAGTGCCCGAGACAGGACCTGCGAACAGGGGGAACCATCCCATGTTCTCCACCAGCCAGGCATAAAGCGGCTGAACTGCAGGAGCCAGAACGGTGATGCCCCAGAGGCCGAACACAACAGAAGGAACAGCAGCGAGAAGATCGACGACATACCCCAAGCCCTGAGCTAATCGACGAGGGGCGTAGTGGGAAATAAAGAGTGCAATCCCGATGGAAAGGGGAAGTGCAAAGAGGAGAGCTAAAGCTGCTGCCCAGACGGTTCCAAAGACGAGGGGCCACACATAAGCCCAGAACCCTGAGCCGTCTTTGGTTACTGCGCTGGGGTCTGCCATCAAAGCAGGAAGGCTCTGTGCGATGAGGAAGATAGCTACTGCTGCCAGCACAACAAGAATGAGGCTTCCAGCGAAGACACTGGAACCAGCAAAAATGCGATCGCCCAAGCGCCGTGGCGTGCGGGTTTTCGCGGGAGTGATTTCAGCTGTTGTCACGATGTCATTTCTCTGACGTGAGGGGAAGGGGGGTGCCCAGCCCGGTCATGGCGGTGAGGCCATTCCCGGACTGGGCGGGGTATTACTTGATGTTTGAAACGATGGCGGTTGCCTGCTCAGCGAGCGTTGCATCCAGTGGTGCGGAGCCTGCGCTGCTGGCAGCTACTGCCTGACCCTCAGGGCTGAGGATGTAGGTGAAGTAAGGCTTCACCAGGTCGGCTACTCCAGCCTTCGCGTACTCGTTGCACCCAATGAGGTAGGAAACGAGAACGATGGGGTAGTGGGTTGCATCGGTGGTGGTGCGGTTGATGTTGATTGCCATGTCGGTCTTTGCACGACCTTCTACAGCCTTGGATTCAGCAACAACTGCTGCTGCAGCTTCAGGGGTGTACCCGATGAACTTGTTGCCGACCTTGATCTTGGCAACGCCGAGCTTGCCGGCCTTAGAAGCATCTGCGTAACCGATGGTGCCGGTACCGTTCTTGACTGCGTCAACAACACCGGAGGTACCCTGAGCGCCTTCGCCAGTCTGGAAGGGGAAGGTGTCTGCAGGCTTCTCAATTGCCCAGTCAGCCTTAGCGGTCTGGAACAGGTAGTCAGAGAAGTTCTTGGTGGTACCCGAGTCATCCGAGCGGTGAACGGGAGTAATGGCGGTGTCTGGAAGCTGTGCCTTGGGGTTCAGAGCAGCGATTGCAGGGTCATTCCAGGTGGTGATTGCACCAGTAAAGATCTTTGCAATGGTTGATGCATCGAGGTTGAGCTCGTCTACGCCATCAACGTTGAAGATAACAGCGATGGGAGAAATGTAGGCAGGAACCTCGAATGCGGTGGTGCCAGGAGCGCACGCTGCGAAGGTCTTGGTGAGCTCTTCGTCCTTGAGGAACGAGTCAGAACCTGCGAAGTCAGTTCCACCAGCGATGAAAGCTTCACGGCCAGCACCCGAACCGGTGGGGTCATACGTAATGGTGACACCGGGGTTAGCAGTCTGGAAGCCGGCGATCCAGGCTTCCTGGGCGCTACCCTGGCTCGATGCACCTGCGCCGACGAGCGTGCCGGTGAGGCTGCTGACGGTTGCTTCAGGAGCTGCGGACTCGTTCGCTGCACATGCGGTGAGCGAGAGAGCGGTTGATGCTGCAAGAACGATGGCTGCGGAGCGGCCGAATCGCTTCATGTTCACTGTGTTTCCCTTCCAGGGATCTTCTTGATGTGGGTGCGGATCTTGGTGATCCAGTTATGAAGTTATGTGAGCGAGGTAGCCGTTACTCTGCGCGGAGGTGAACACAGGGTGAACGATTTCCAACACTTAAAGTTCGGGAGCCCAGTCACCCGTCGAGAGGTAAATGACCTTCTTCGAAATGGAGACTGCATGGTCTGCGAAACGCTCGTGGTACCGGCTGGCTAAGGTGGCATCTACGGTGCCGACAGTGTCGCCCTTCCAGGTCTCACCCAGCACCTTGTCGAATACTCGCAAGTGCAGGTTGTCGATTTCGTCATCCAAGTTTCGGATTTCTTCGACCAATGCCACGTCTTGAGTTTCCAAGAGTGCGGTGAGCTTGCGTGAGATCTGGACATCGAGTTCACCCATGTCGCGGAACGTGCTGCGCAGACCCTTGGGCACTGCCTTATCGGGGAAGCGGTATCGGGCAAGCTGGGCAATGTGTTCTGACATATCGCCCATGCGCTCGAGCGAAGCACTAATTCGCAATGCTGAAACCACCACTCGAAGGTCGCGGGCAACCGGCTGTTGACGAGCAAGAATCTGTATGGCCAGTTCGTCTAGGCTCAGCGCAAGCTCGTCAATGCGAGCATCTTCATCAATAACCTGCTCGGCGAGCACAACGTCACTGTTTCCAAATGCATTAGTTGCGTTCTCAATGGAGATGGTGACGAGCTTGGAAATTTCAACCAGGCGTGACTGCACCTCGTGAAGTTCTTGCTGGAATACTTCGCGCATGAAAGTCCTTATCGGCGATCTTATGGATGATCAGCAGACGCAGTTTGTTTGTCTACTTGAGATAAGTAAGCCGGGCGTTGGTGTACCAGGGGCCACGCGAAGGTTAACGGAAGGTGTCGAACCGGCGAACACTTTTCTACTCAAGCTATTTTTGAGTGAATTTCTGTCTGCACACTCAGCTAGGTCAGTTAGCGTTGAGCTATGAACACTGGATTGCTCATCGCATTAGTCGCGATTGTGAGCATTGCCGTCGGCGCCGGCGTAACCTTCTTGATTTTCACGCTGATTCGACGAACCGAAGAATCTGACCGAGCCTTGACTGCGCCGCTGCCCGGTGGAGTCATTGAGCTACTTAATGTTCTTGAAGTACCCGCCATCATTTTGGACCCTTCACAAAACGTGGTGGCAACTTCACCAGGCGCTGTAGCACTAGGCCTGGTTAACAATGACCGTTTGGCCCGACCTGAACTCATTGAATTAGCTGACGATCTTCGTGATGCGCCAACAGATATCTCAAGGGACCTCGAGGTCGCTCGCGGTTTTGGCGAAGCGACTATGACTCTCTCTGCACGAGCTTCTCGCTTCGGATCGAAATACACCTTGCTTCTCATCGCCGATAAGACAGAGTTCCGTCGCCTTGAAGAGGTTCGCCGTGACTTTGTCGCCAACATCAGCCACGAATTAAAAACCCCTATCGGCGCAGTCAGTCTGCTTGCTGAAGCACTCCAAGAAGCTGCCGACGATCCTGAGCTGGTCAAAAAGTTCGCAGACCGCCTCTCGAATGAAGCAGCCCGTTTAGCTCGTATCACCCGAGAAATCATTGACCTTTCCCGTCTTCAAATTGAAGGCGCCATGTCCAATAATGAACTCATCAGTATTGATGCCGTCGTGGCTAAAGCAGTTGATCAGAACAAGGTTGTTGCGCTGGCGAAAGCTGTTGACCTTGCGGTGGGCGGCATTGAGCATGCACATGTTTATGGCAATGAGACTCAACTTGTTATGGCGGTGAACAACCTCATATCCAACGCAGTTCAATACTCTCCCCCCGCTTCCCGAGTAGGAATCGGTGTTGCTGCTCGCGATGGCTTGGTAGAGATTGCCGTCACCGACCAGGGCATAGGTATGACCCCGGAAGAGTCCGAGCGCGTCTTTGAACGCTTCTATCGAACCGACCAGGCTCGCTCACGATCCACCGGCGGTACTGGTCTCGGCCTTTCTATCGTGAAGCACACCGTGGCAAACCACGGTGGCGAAGTGAAGGTGTGGTCCCGACCCGGGAGCGGTTCCACCTTCACACTGCGATTGCCCGACGCCGCCAACGCATCAGAAGAAAGTGACTCATGACCAAAATCCTCCTTGTTGAAGATGAAGTTGCCCTGAGCGAACCACTTGCTTTCCTGCTCGATAAAGAAGGCTACGAAATCATCGTTGCCGAGGATGGCACCGCGGCCCTCGAGCTCTTTGCCTCACATTCTCCCGATCTAATTCTGCTTGACC
>NZ_JAVWTF010000043.1:0-12767 GCF_036667855.1 Aurantimicrobium sp.
CATCCCAACCTGCTGCCATATCCAGCAGCGAAGTCTTTCCTGCACCGTTAGCGCCGAGAATAATCCAGCGCTGATCGCTGGTTACCTCCCAGTTCAGGTTGTTGACAACGGTGTTGCCGTCGCGAACGAGAGAAGCGTTAGAAAAACGAAGAACCTGAACCATGCCTCAATGCTAACGAGAGTTAGCCTGTGACGAGGTTGTAAATCGCCCGTGTTTGGTCAGCAATTGCCATCCAGTCGAAGTGGACACGTGCTCGTTCGCGAGCAGCGACACCCATTTCCTGAGCACGTGCTGGGTCTGAAACGGCTTCACGCATCGCCTCGGCCAAATCAGTGATGTACTTTTCAGGATTGATCGGGGTACCCGTGCCGTCTTGAACTTGTTCAATAGGGACCAACCACCCCGTGACACCGTCCTCAACGACCTCAGGAATTCCTCCAGTAGCAGTACCGACGACAGGGATGCCACAAGCCATTGCTTCTAGATTCACAATTCCAAGCGGCTCATATATCGATGGGCACACAAATGTCGTTGCAGAACTCAAAATCGCAGCAAGTTCGTGACGGGGAAGGTGATCTGTAATCCACACCACTCCATCTCTCTGAGATTGCAGAGCAGCAACCTTTGATTCGACCTCTGCTTTGATTTCAGGAGTATCTGGGGCTCCTGCACACAAAATGAGTTGAACGTCCTCCGGAAGGCGTTCAGCGGCCTCCAAGAGGTATGGCAAACCCTTTTGACGCGTGATGCGACCAACGAAGACAACCGACGGGCGTGTTGCGTCGATTCCCCACCGTTCAAGGAGTTCTGGATTGGATGTGGGAGCCCAGGCATCCACATCGATGCCGTTGTGAACGACATGCACCTTGTTGGGGTCGATGTTTGGATAACTCCTGAGAATGTCCAGGCGCATGCCGGCACTCACCGCAATCACAGCATTGGCAGATTCGTAGGCGGATTTCTCAATCTCGCTGGAGACGCGGTAACCCCCTCCAAGCTGTTCTGCCTTCCAGGGACGGAGTGGCTCAAGACTATGGGCCGTAATCACGTGTGGAATTCCATGCAGAAGTTGAGCCACTCTTCCAGCTTCATTGGCATACCACGTGTGTGAGTGAACGAGATCAGCACCAGCAGCATCGTTCGCCATGAGAAGGTCAACACCAATGGTTTGAAGTGCGGCGTTTGCTGAGGTGAGCTCGGTAGGAACCGTGTAACTGGTCACATCTTTTTCGTTACGAGGCGCACCAAAGCAACGAACTTGTACTTCTTCTGTGACACGCAATGCCTTGACCAATTCGGCAACGTGAACGCCCGCACCGCCATAAATCTCTGGTGGATATTCCTTGGTCAATAAATCAATGCGCATGTGAAGAACTTTATAACCCTCCGAGGGTTAAAGTCCTCACGTAATCTTTCCCAATACGTTGCGTATCTGTTACATGAGTGTCCTACTGTTGAGTCATGCCAAAGAAGGTTTTCGGAATTGTTCTCGCCGGCGGCGAGGGCAAACGCCTCATGCCCCTGACAGAAGACCGTGCGAAACCAGCTGTGCCCTTTGGTGGGCAATATCGCTTGGTTGACTTCGCTATCTCCAACCTCATCAACTCTGGCCTACGCCAGATTGTGGTGTTGACACAGTACAAGTCGCACTCTCTTGACCGCCATGTATCACAGACCTGGCGCATGTCTGGCCTTCTTGGTTCCTACGTAGCTTCCGTACCTGCACAGCAGCGCCTGGGTAAGCGTTGGTTCTCCGGAAGCGCCGATGCCATCTTGCAGAGCCTGAACCTCATTCGCGACGAAAAGCCTGACATTGTTGTGGTGGTTGGTGCAGATCACGTCTACCGCATGGATTTCGATCAAATGATCCAAGCGCACATCGAATCAGGCAAGAAAGTAACCGTTGCGGCTATCCGTCAACCTATCCGCCTTGCTGACCAATTCGGTGTGATTGAAGTTGATAACAAAGATGTCACCAAGATTGGGCGTTTCCGCGAAAAGCCCTCTGATGCAATTGGTCTTCCCGACAATCCTGAAGAAGTTCTCGTTTCGATGGGTAACTACGTCTTTGACGCAGATGCACTCATCGAAGCCGTTGAATCAGATGGTGAATTAGCTGATTCCAGCCACGACATGGGTGGTGACATCATTCCTTACTTCGTCGCCAAGGACGAGGCGGGTGTGTATGACTTCAACCGCAATGACGTTCCAGGCTCAACAGAGCGTGACAAGTACTACTGGCGTGATGTCGGAAGCATTGACAGCTTCTTTGATGCTCACATGGACTTGATTTCAACCCTTCCAGTTTTCAACCTCTACAACACTGATTGGCCTATTTTCTCGATGCAGGTGAATTCACCACCTGCCAAATTCGTTCGCGATGCACGCGGTCGCGTAGGGGCAACAATCGACTCGGTTGTTTCACTTGGCTCCCTGTTGTCTGGTGCCCACATCGAAAGAAGTGTTCTTGGTCCTTGGTGTGAAATAAATTCTGGTGCGAGTGTGCATGACTCCATCGTCTTTGACCACGTTGAGATTGGTTCAGACGCTGAAATACGTCGAGCTATTCTGGATAAGGAAGTTGTAGTTGAGAACGGCGCCAAGATTGGTGTCGATCACGACCGTGACCGAGCTCGTGGTTTCACTGTGACCGAGTCAGGCATCACTGTTGTGGGTAAGGGAGTACGAGTAGCGCCATGACCGAAGTCCGTAACGAACTAGCCGATACGGATTCGAAGCGCTTTCTCGTCGTTCTCGACGTTGATTCAACACTGATCGAAAACGAAGCAATTGAACTCATTGCTGCAGAAGCTGGCTCTTTGGAGCTTGTTGCTGCTGTGACTGAACGTGCCATGCGTGGTGAACTCGACTTTGCCGAAAGTTTGCGTGAACGCGTGACGACCTTATCGGGTCTACCAGAGAGTGTCTTTGACACTGTTCGTTCTCAGATAACTGTCACAGAAGGCGCTCAAGCGCTTATTGCCGAAGTCAAAGCACACGGCGGTCATGTTGGTGTTGTCAGCGGAGGGTTCCACGAACTCCTTGACCCACTTGCCACATCCCTTGGACTCGATTTCTGGAAAGCAAATCGTCTCGAAATAATCGATGGAAAACTCACTGGCAAAGTTCTGGGAGATATTGTCGACGCACAAACAAAGGCAGACACACTGATCGAGTGGGCAAGCCTGACTAACACTCCTCTTGCGCAGACGGTGGCCATCGGAGATGGCGCCAATGACCTCACCATGATGGGTGTTGCAGGACTGGGTATCGCTTTTTGCGCCAAACCAATTGTGCAAGAACAAGCAGATGTCGCACTCAACGAGCGCGATCTCAGCAAAGCTATGGGCTTATTTGGGCTTTAGTGCCCCATGCCCAATCCGCCGTCAACGGGGATAACGGCCCCTGAAATATATCCAGCGTCATCTGAAGCTAACCACGCACACACCTTGGCAACTTCAGAAGGCTGAGCAAAACGACCGGCGGGAATGTTCTTGCGGTACTGCTCCTGCTGCTCTTCAGGTAGTGCGGCGGTCATATCGGTTTCAATGAAGCCAGGAGCAACAACGTTCGCAGTAATTCCTCGAGCGCCAAGTTCACGTGTGAGCGAACGAGCCATGCCAACCAGCGCGCTCTTCGAAGAAGAGTAGTTCACCTGCCCGGCAGAGCCGTAAAGACCGACAACAGAAGAGATCAAAACAATGCGGCCGAAACGAGCCTTAAGCATTCCCTTGACGGCACGCTTGACTACCTTGAATGTTCCGCCGAGGTTGGTGTCAACAACGGAATCGAATTCTTCATCAGTCATACGCATGACCAGAGTGTCTTTGGTAATGCCCGCGTTAGCAATGAGAACTTCAACAGGACCAAGCTTCGACTCAACCTCTGCATATGCAGCATCCAGTGAAGCACCGTCTGTCACGTCAGCACGAACCGTCAGAGAACCAGCAGGACCCTCACCGGAACGGGCAGTTACAGCCACACGGTGTCCCTGAGCGATGAACTCTTCAGCAAGAGCGAAACCAATTCCACGGTTTCCACCAGTGATAAGAACGGTACGAACGGTCACAATTCCTCCAGTCGGATGCATTGAAAGCCAGCTTAGCCGTAGGCTAGTAACACCACATCAAACGTTGGGACATCGCCGACAATGAAGAAACAACTTCAGTCTGCAACATCGCTTCCGCTCGCTCCTGTTGATGAGCGTCGCATTCGCATGATCAAGTACTCGATTGCCATGGCAATCCGTTTGGCGTGCATCGTGGCCATGCTGTTTGTTTCTGGTTGGTGGCTTGTCGTGTGCGCCACAGGGGCAATTGTCCTGCCCTACTTTGCTATGATCATTGCGAACGTAAAAATGGCTCCTCAACAGGGAGTTGTTGAGCGTCCAGCAACGATTGTTCTGTACCAAGAGAAGTCGAATTGAGTCCAGTTTCACAACAGGGAACTCAGCACGTCCCCTGGTATCGCGTTGCATTTACTAAGCGCTGGCTGAGCTATTTGCTGCTCACAGCACTCTTCGCTGGTACCTGCGTTGCTCTGTCGAACTGGCAATTTGCGAGAAGGGATGAAGCCCAGCAAGAGATCGCTCGCGTCCTCACAAACTACAACGCAGTCCCTCAACCGATTGAATCTGTTCTCCCCCAGCTAGATGCTTTCAATCAGGATGACAAGTGGATTCCAGTTACCGTAACCGGTACCTATTTAACCGAAGATCAACTCATTGTTCGAAGTCGCCCACGAGAACAAGTTGCTGGAGTGGAGGTCCTCACTCCCCTCCGCATGTCCAACGGATCTGTATTCATGGTTAATCGTGGCTGGCTTCCTGCGAACGCGAACCCAGAGGATCCCTACGTCATCCCAGAACCGCCCGCTGGTGTAGTTACTGTGGTGGCACGCTTGAAAGCGAGCGAGCCCAGCATTCCTGGCCGGAGCATGGCAGATGGGCAATTAGCAACAATTGAACTTCCCCTTATTCAAGAAGTACTCAACCAGCCCATCTACACCGGAGCCTACGGATTACTCGATTCAGAATCGCCTGCGGCGGTTGAAACTGCACCGCTTCCTGCCCTCAAACCTTCACTCGATGAAGGTGCACACCTCAGTTACGCCTTCCAGTGGATCATGTTTGGCATTTTGGCATTCATTGGTTTGGGGTGGGCAGTACACAATGAAATGCGCATCCGGAATTCTGAAACAGAAGCCGGTCAAGCCAAACTGGCTGAGAAAGCTCGAAAGCGCAAAACACGCCCTACCGAGGAAGACATCGAAGATGCCATCCTCGACAGCCAGTAACTATCGAACTGCGCGGTTGATGGCAGAAACGACTGCCTTGAGTGATGCAGTAGAGATATCTGAATCAATACCGACACCCCACAGGCGAGTTCCATTGACGTTGAGCTCTACGTAAGCCGCTGCCATAGCGTCACCGCCTGCAGATAGGGTGTGTTCAACGTAGTCGAAGAGCTCCACCTCGATGCCCTGAGCGGCCATCAGCTTGAGGAAAGCATCGATTGGACCGTTTCCTACTGTGTCCTGACGTGAGACGGTTTCGCCATCACGCAGGTCAACAGAGAGCTTGAGGGTGCCATTGAAGTCGCTCTCGGTGCGACTACCGGTGAGTTCGAAACGACCCCACTTGTTTGCCACATCCTTTGCAGGAAGATACTCATCTTGGAAAATCTCCCAGAGATCATCGCTGGAGACTTCACCGCCCTCAGCATCGGTCTTGTGCTGAACTACGCCGGAGAATTCAATTTGCAGACGACGTGGAAGTTCGAGGTTGTGGTCCTTCTTGAGCAGGTATGCCACACCACCCTTACCGGATTGTGAATTAACCCGGATCACAGCCTCATAGCTACGACCGAGATCCTTAGGGTCTACAGGGAGGTAAGGAACAGCCCAAACCAAGTTGTCGACATGTGTGCCTTGAGCTTGGGCATCAGCTGCCATGCGCTCAAAGCCCTTCTTGATGGCGTCTTGGTGTGAACCAGAGAAAGCCGTGTAAACAAGGTCACCAGCCCAGGGGCTGCGCTCGTGCACCTTGAGCTGGTTACAGTACTCCGCGGTGCGCTTGACCTCGTCAAGGTTGCTGAAGTCGATCTGTGGGTCAATACCCTGGGTAAACATGTTGATACCAAGAGCAACGAGGTCCACGTTTCCGGTGCGCTCGCCGTTTCCGAAGAGACATCCCTCGATGCGGTCTGCGCCAGCCATGTATCCGAGCTCTGCGGCAGCAACTGCCGTTCCACGGTCATTGTGAGGGTGCAACGAAATCAGAACGTTCTCGCGGTGTGCGAGGTTACGACCCATCCATTCGATGGAGTCTGCATAGACGTTGGGTGAAGCCATTTCCACGGTTGCTGGAAGGTTAATGATTACCTTGCGCTCAGGAGTGGGTTCAAGGATCTCGAGAACCGCGTTACAGACCTCAACGGCGTATTCGAGTTCAGTGCCTGTGAAGCTCTCAGGCGAGTATTCGTAATAGACCTGTGTCTGCGGAATGGTCTTTTCCATTTCGCGACAGAAACGAGCGCCGTGAAGGGCGATATCCATGATTCCTTGACGGTCTTCACGGAAGACAACTTCACGCTGCAAAATGCTGGTGGAGTTATAGAAGTGAACAATTGCTTGCTTAGCGCCAGCAATAGCTTCGTAGGTGCGCTCAATGAGGTGGTCACGCGCCTGAGTCAACACCTGAATGGTGACGTGATCAGGAATGGCATTTTCTTCAATGAGTGAACGTACAAAATCAAAATCAGTCTGGCTCGCCGAGGGGAAACCTACTTCGATTTCCTTGTAGCCCATCTTCACGAGGAGATCGAACATAATGCGCTTACGTTCAGGGCTCATCGGGTCGATCAGTGCTTGGTTTCCATCACGCAGATCCACAGCACACCAAATGGGTGCCTTCTCGATGCGCTTACCTGGCCAGGTGCGGTCTGTCAGGTCAATGCCGAGAGACTCGTGATACGGACGATACTTGTGCACTGGCATTGTGCTGGGGGTTTGATTGTTCTTCATGCTTTTTTCTCCTCGCGGGTGGTGGTCAGCCAACGGGCGTCTCCGCGACGAGGGAGGCCTATTTAGTGGACTCGTCGCGGCAGCTAAGAAGAAGCAGACCAAAGGACATATTTCTAGGCTAGCACTGCCTATCTAGAAGCCCAATCGCTGAAGCAGCTTAGGGTCGCGTTGCCAATCCTTGGCGACCTTCACTCGAAGACTCAAAAAGACCTTTTGACCTACTAACGGCTCAATCGCAGCACGCGATCGTTGACCAATGTCTTTCAGGCGTTCACCACCATTTCCAATGATGATGCCCTTCTGGCTGTCACGTTCAACGAAAACATTCGCGTAAATCTCCAGAAGATCTTTGTCTTCGCGTTGAATCATGTCATCGAGGGTGACGGCGAGTGAGTGAGGCAACTCTTCGTGAACGCCTTCGAGAATGGTTTCCCGAATGAGTTCAGAAATGCGCTTTTCAAGATCTTCATCCGTGTTTTGCTCGAGGGGATACAGCGCTTCTCCCTCGGGAAGAAGCTTGATGAGCTCGTCAGCGAGAAGATCAACTTGATCATCACCCACAGCTGAAACAGGGATGATGGTCGCCCAATCACGAAGCTCTTGAACCTCAAGAAGTCTCGTGGCAATTGCCTTCTTGGACGACACATCTGTCTTGGTAATCACGGCAACTTTCACCGCACGTGGATACTTATCCAGCTGTTCATTGATAAATCGATCACCGGGACCAACCGGTTCATCTGCTGGGAAACACATTCCAATGACGTCGACATCGCCCAGCGTTGCCGTAACAAGGGCGTTAAGCCTTTCACCAAGAAGAGTTCGAGGGCGATGGATACCGGGGGTATCGACAAGAATTAGCTGACCTGTAGGTCGGTTGGTAATGCCACGAATAGTGTGGCGAGTTGTCTGTGGCTTAGAAGAAGTAATTGCTACCTTCTCCCCCACGAGTGCATTTGTCAGTGTTGACTTTCCCACGTTGGGGCGCCCTACTAATGAAACAAAACCAGAACGTAAAGAAATGTCGGGAGTATCTCCTCGCTTTTCTGCCTTAGACGGACGAGCCATTAGTTTTCCTCTTCCGTGAAAGCATGACGAGCATCGATGAGATCTTGATCTGGTTCCACAATCGCACGTGTCACACGTTTGCGGTGAGAACCACTGCGGTCAGCTTCAATAATGAGACCACTGACCGTCACCTTATCGCCGACTTCTGGCAAGCGTCCCAGCTCTTTCGCCAACAAACCGCCAACGGAGTCAACGTCGTCGTCGTCGAGTTCCAAACCAAAGAGTTCACCCAATTCATCGAGAGGTAAACGGGTAGCGACACGGAAACGTTGTTCACTGAGTTGTTCAACCTCTGGAGCACCGCGATCATGTTCATCCGCAATATCGCCCACAAGTTCTTCGATGAGATCCTCAAGAGTGACTAGTCCCGCAATACCACCGTGCTCATCAACGACCAGAGCTAAGTGCGTGTGCTGTGCCTGCATTTGCTTGAGTGTGTCATCAGCTTTCTTTGACTCAGGGACAAACATGGCAGGTCGAGCTAAATCTTTGGCTGAAAGAGAAGAAAATTCTCCAGGGTTCTCAAAAGAACGACGAGAGACATCGCGGAGATTCAACACACCCACTACTTCGTCAACGTCGTCGGCAATAACAGGGACTCTGGAATAACCAGAATCTAGGAACACCTTGGTTGCCGCATCAAGCGTAGAGTCTGCGTCGATAGTCACCATGTCGGTTCGGGGTACCATCACTTCGCGAGCGACAGTATCGCCCCATTCAAAAATGGAATGGATCAGTTCGCGCTCATCGCTTTCAATGACGTCATGCTTCACGGCTTCATCAACCATGCTCAATAGTTGGTCTTCTGAAGCGAAAGAAGTATTACCGGGGCGACCAGGCGTAACTTTGTCGCCCATGGTGACCAAGAAATTCGCGAGTGGTCCCAGGATTACTCGGAAGAGATGAATGAGTGGCGCTGAGAAACTCAACACTTCTTCTGGGTGTGCACGTCCAACAGATCGAGGACTGGAACCAGCAAGAACAAAACTTGCCACGGACATGATGAATATGGCCAGGAGAAGTGCCGCCCAGTAGGGCAAGCCAGCGGTGACTAGTTCTAAGGTGACGAGAACTGCCGCAGCGGTCTCGGCAAGAATACGCACAAAAGTTGTCACCGTCCGGTGCGGACCAAGATCGTTGGCTAACGCAACAAGGGAACGCTCTGATCGACGGCCCCGAGCCTGATCACGAATGTCATCAGTGGAGAGCACACCCATGGCTGATTCGCTGGCAGCCATCAGACCACCAAAGCCAATTAGGAAGATCAGCCCAACAACGGTGAGGAAAATGGTCACTTGGAGTCGCGCTGCTTTTCGCTCATGGTGTAGCCAATGATGAGATCACGTTGAAGTGAGAACATCTCTTTTTCTTCCTCGGGTTCTGCATGATCAAAACCGAGAAGATGCAGAATTCCATGGGCAGTCAAATACAGAAGTTCATCCATTGTTGAGTGTCCAGCACCTTCGGCTTGGACTTCAGCAACTTGCGGACAGAGAACAACGTCACCCAGCACTCCTGCGGGCGTGATTGCATCATCATTCCCCGGACGCAGTTCATCCATGGGGAAACTGAGAACGTCTGTAGGTCCTGGTTCGCCCATCCATTGAACGTGAAGCTGTTCCATAGCCGCTTCGTCAACGAGAACAATCGCTATCTCTGCGTCAGGGTGCACACGCATCGCATCAAGACAATATGTTGCTAAACGCTGGAGCGCAGCTTCGTCGATGTCATAGGTCGACTCATTGTTGACTTCAATACTCACTTAGAGTTCTCCTTGGCGTTTTCCCGACGGTGACGAGCAGCCAATGTCTTTTCGTCATATTCACTGTATGCGTCGACAATGCGTCCCACGAGGGAATGACGCACCACATCAGCACTTGTCAGCCTCGCAAAATGTATGTCTTCGATGTCATCAAGAATGCCCGTGACGAGACGCAAACCACTTGCTGTGGAGGGTAAATCAACCTGAGTAATGTCACCAGTGATGACCATCTTGGAATCAAACCCGAGTCGAGTGAGGAACATCTTCATTTGTTCAGGTGTGGTGTTCTGAGCTTCATCCAGAATGATGAACGAGTTATTCAGGGTTCGACCACGCATATATGCCAAAGGAGCAACCTCGATAGTGCCCACAGCCATCAATTTGGGAACTACTTCGGGGTCAAGCATTTCATTGAGCGCATCAAACAAGGGGCGAAGATATGGATCAATCTTGTCCGTCAATGTTCCCGGTAGGAAGCCCAGGCGCTCACCCGCTTCAACAGCGGGACGGGTCAAAATGATTCGTTCAACTTCCTTGCGCTGCAGTGCTTGGACAGCTTTAGCCATTGCAAGATAGGTCTTACCAGTTCCAGCAGGACCAATACCGAAGGTAATGGTGTGGTCGTCGATGGCGCGAACATACTCCTGCTGCCCCACAGTCTTAGGCCGCAAAGTTTTTCCACGAGTAGACAAAATGTCTTCGCCCAACACAGCAGAAGGTGAAGTGTGAGGGTGGGCGTCTTGAATGCGTTTTGATTCAGCCACATCGGTAGGAGCTAAGTCTTGGCCATTGCGGACCATAGTCAACAGTTCCGTCATGAGATCACGTGCACCCAGGACCTGTGCCTCAGCTTCTTCGCCCGCAGTTTTGGGGAGTAAACGAATTTCGTTGCCTCGAACGTGAACGTCGACTAGCGGATATTGATGTTCAAGGTTAGTCAGTAGTCGATCTTGTGCACCAAGTAAGCGCACCATCTCGATGCCATCGATAGTGATGACGTCATTTTCTGCCGAGGAATTAGGCAAGTGTCTGCTCCTGGAGCCCGCCAGAAAGTACGTGTGCATGTACGTGGAAAACAGTTTGCCCCACCGTTTCTCCGGAATTGAAGACGAGGCGGTATTCGCCATTGGCGTGAAGAGTAGCCAGATTGTGAGCGGTTGCAACAATCTCTGCAAGAAGTTCAGGATCCCCAGCTGCAAGTTCTGTCACGTTGGAATAGTGAGGAACCTTGGGCACTACCAATAAATGGACTGGAGCTTGTGGAGCGATGTCACGGATAGCAATCACGCGATCGTTTTCAAACAAGATCTCTGCAGGAATGTCCCGGTTGATGATCTTGGTGAAGATGGATTCAGCTGCGTCAGTCATATCTCTAGCTTAACAACGCCCTAGCTTGGCGTTAATGATGGCTAAGGCCGCAGGGCCTGCAGTTGACGTTCGAAGAATGTTGGAACCTAATGTCACTGTTGATGCCCCAGCTTCGCTGAAGCGAGCGAGCTCGGCCTCAGTAATACCGCCTTCAGGCCCCACAACTAAAGCAATGTCTCTCTCATCGAGTTCAACCCGACTCAACGGAACAGTACCCATGGGGTCCAGAACAATGATGTGAACTCCCTCAAGCTCAGAAATCAGTTGAGCTGTTTTGAGGTGGGGTCCAACACGAGGGAGAAAGGCTCTGATGGACTGCTTGGTGGCTTCTCGAACAATGGCTGACCAGCGAGAGCGACCCTTGTCAATCTTGGGGCCTTCCCACTTTGAAATACTTCGATCTGCCGCCCACGGGATGACAACATCGATTCCTAATTCTGTTGCAGCTTCAACAGCACGTTCATCGCGGTCGGTCTTTGCAAGAGCCTGGACCAAATAAATCTGAGGAGTTTCAGGCGTCATAAGTTCTACAGAATCGACACGCAATTCAACGGTGTCCTTGGATGTGGAAAGCACTTCAGCTGCGACGACGAGGCCTCGACCATTACCGAGAGAAAAGGGTTCACCCGCACGAACACGTGAAACCGTGGCCGCGTGTCTTCCTTCTGCACCGTCAAGAACAATCGTCGAACCCACAGTTGTGGATTCGAGAGTTTCAAGGAGGTAAAAATGAGCCATGTTTAGACGTTGAAGAATCGATCACGCAGCTTGGAGAACATTCCCTGTTGGAAATGAGCAAGTTGTGGAGCTGGTTGCTTACGTCCCTTGGCGAAACTTTCAATCAAATCTTTCTCTTTGCCACTGAGCTTGGTGGGCGTGACGATATGTATACCTACCTTGAGGTCACCACGTCCATTTCCACGCAGTCGCGTAATTCCGCGATCTTTCACAGTCACCACTTCAGAACCTTGAGTACCTGGCTTGATGTCAACGGTTACATCACCATCGAGTGCGGGGACAGTTACTTTGGTGCCCAAAATGGCATCGGTCATTTGAATCTCGAGCGTGCACAATAAATCATCGTTGTCACGGCTGAAGATCTCATCGTTTTTGACCTTGATCTCAAAGTACAGATCTCCATTGACTCCGCCTGCTTGACCTGCTTCACCGGCTTGAGTCATGTGGAGTCGAACTCCCGTGTCCACACCGGCAGGAATGTCGAGTGGAATCGAACGCGTGGCGCGAACTCGACCCTGTCCCTGACAAGAGCTACACGGTGCAGGAATGGTTGTTCCATAGCCACGGCAGCTTCCACAGGGGTTAGAGGTCATGACGTTGCCCAGAAGCGAACGAACAGCACGCTGAATGGTTCCGGAACCGCCACAAATGTCGCATGTTGCAAGCGATGTTCCAGGCTGGCAACACGAGCCTTCACAGGTTTCACACACAACTGCGGTGTCGATCTCGATATCTTTGTGAACTCCAAATATCACTTCTGCGAGTTCTACTTCTACGCGAAGAAGTGCGTCCTGACCGCGCTCCATGCGT
>NZ_JAVWTF010000044.1:0-12743 GCF_036667855.1 Aurantimicrobium sp.
TGGCAGTTGCTCAGGCGAGACCTGTCGCTGCTGGTCTGAGTGAGTATCGGGTGAACCCCTTCAAGGGCAATGGCCCTGAGTTGATTGTCCGTGCCACCTGATTAACTTCTCTTTAAGGAGAGGTCAGCACTCATGAAATTATTGGACAAGGTATCTCCTGGTCAGGTATTGCTGCATGACTTTCTTAAACCTTATGGATTGTCCCAGTCTCAACTCGCACGTCATATCGATGTGCCCGCCCGTCGAATTAATGAGATTGTTCACGGTAAGCGAGCCATCACGCCTGACACAGCCCTGCGTTTGGCAAGAGCCTTTGGAATGACTCCCCGATTTTGGTTGAACCTCCAGGCACGATTTGACCTGGATAAGCAGTCAGAAATTCTCAATGAGACCTTAGATCGAATTGAGCTTCTTCCTGCCGTGCAGGAGCAGCTTCGCGCCTAGGTTATTTCTCTGGCTTGATCTTGACAGTGTTCAAGATAAGCCCTGCACCATTGCGCATAATGAGCTTGGTGTCTGGAGCAATCTTGGACAACAGGGGATAGACCGCCGTGGCCAGCATCATGCCAATCGCCATGGCAAAGAAGGTCATTGCTGCCGTGTTAGCAACATCGCTGAGGTTCTTTGCCGATTCCAATTCTCCTGTGATGGCAATGAAACCGGTGGAACCGGGAACAATGAGCCAGAACGTGGGCAAGAAGATAGCCAAATCCCCGGGGCCACCACCCAAGCGAGCATTAATGGCCCAGGACGTGATCAGACCAACTGCGGTGGCAATTCCTGCAGACAGTGCAACGCCGAGACTGGGGACAGCCAGTACCGAAATTCCAAAACTCACCATCATGACGAACAAGCTGGGGAGCCACAGTCGCACTGGAGTGCAGAAATAGAGGAACGTGCCTATTCCATAGAGGGCTGCACCAGCCCACGCGACCCATACGGGGGTCAATGTGGCGGTGACATCTTCTAATCGAGTGGCGGGGATGCCGCTCACGGCAATAGCCAACGCGCCACCAAATGCCATGCTGCCCAAAATCATCAAGGCATACATCAGTCTGGATGCGCCAGAAATCATGTAGCCGCTGACGAGTTCGATAATTCCAGATGTCAGGGTTGCCCCTGGCAGTAACACCACAATCAACATGGCCACCATGCGAACAGGGTCTGGCTTGTCGAGAAATATGGACAAACCGGCAATCATCAGGCCAGCAACAAACGTCGCCATGAGGGGTAATAACGCAGCAAAACGTGGGCTTCTGCTGAGTGTGAGAACCATCATCCCCACAATCAGACCCAACACAGTCACTGCCAGAAGGGCCGGAAGATCCAGCCGGAAGGCAGCGCCAAAGCCCAATGCAGATAATGCATAACCTATGACTCGCAACCAAGAAGGGTAAATCGGTTTTTTGGTTGCAATGGCACGCAGACTCTCGGCCACATCGTGGGCATCTTCTTTGTTGTGACGAGCCTGCGCCATGACCGACTGCACCTGCGTCATTTGGTCGAAGCGGTAGCTGGTCTTCACTGAGCGCATCTGAGGAACGCCGTGCTTCTTGGTCTCGGTGAGCACCAAGGTGGGTAAGAGAACAATCTCTGCATCTGCGTCATAGGCTGCGGCCAGTCCGCGTAGCACTTCCTCTGCCTGGGGGGCGGGGTAGGTGGAGCTCACCATGGCAGCTGCCGCTTCGGTTAGCATGTCTGTCACATCAGAACGTGTGGCAGGTGCTGGTGTTTGCTCAGTCATAACTCCACGGTAACAAACTCCTTCCGCAACCTAGACTTGGGACTTCAGGGCACTTTCTGGGCCCACTTGGGAGTTCTCATGGAATACACCGGCAAAACCACACTCATTACGGGTGCAAGTTCAGGCATTGGCGTTCACTTCGCAGAAGGCTTTGCTGCCCGCGGCAGCAACCTTGTTCTCGTTGCACGTCGCAAGGAACTCCTTGCTGATCTTGCTGCGAAGTTGACCAAGAACTACGGCGTCACGGTGGATGTCATCACCGAAGACCTCAGCGTTCCAGGTTCTGGGGCGGCACTTGCGAAGAAAGTTTCCAAGAAGCACACCGTTGATGTGCTGGTGAACAACGCTGGTTTTGGAACCAACAACCGCTTCGTGAACGAAGACCGAGAACGTATTGCTCAGGAAATTCAGCTCAATGTGGGCACTCTTGTTGATCTCACCGCAGCTTTCTTGCCTGCCATGGTGGAGCGCAACAGTGGCGTTGTGGTGAACATTGCTAGCACGGCGTCGTTCCAGCCCGTTCCTGGCATGGCTGTCTATGGCGCCACCAAAGCTTTTGTTCGTTCCTTCACTGAGGCAGTGTGGGGAGAGCTTCGTGGAACGAACGTGCGTGTTCTCGCGGTGAATCCCGGTGCAACCGAGTCCGAGTTCTTCCTTGTTGCGGGAGGAAAGTCCCCGGGCAAGCCCATGCCAGCAACGGCAGTAGTGGAAACCATGTTTGCCGCACTGGATGCGTCCTCTTCGACTCCCTCTGTTGTAGTGGGGGGTGTGAATAAGATGTCTTCATCACTGGTGAAGTTCTTCCCCAAGAAGACCGTGATCAAATTGGTGGGCACCATGTTCATGCCCAAGGAAGGCAAGTAATGCAGCACAACTTCCTCTACTCGGTAGAGCGCGAATACACGCAGCCCATGTCCCGCATCTGGGAGGCCTGGACTGATGCTGCTCAGCTTGAGGCCTGGTATCACCCCACCGTCCTGGCAAACGTTCCTGGTTCCTCGGTTTCTGAACCTCACGTGGGCGGAGCCTGGGCTATTGCCGTGGATGTGCCTGAAGCAGGCTTTCAGTCCTGCTTCTGGGGCACTTACACCGCAATAAAACCCGGCAAACTCATCGAGCACACCATGTTCTACTCCCAGGACCCTTCCGAGTTTGCGGATAAAGATCTCTCTGGTGAATTCGCCAAGATTGTGGTCGACTTTGAAGAGCGTCCCACCGGAACCTGGGTGAAGTTCAGCCAGTACGGTGAACTCCCCGAAGAGCACATCCCTCTCGCGAAAGCAGGAATGGACAGTTACTTCCAGTCGCTCGCTGACTACCTGGGCTAACTAGCCCAGCAACGCCTTCATCTGCTTGTAAATCAGAGCTGCGGCCTTCTCCGGCATCAAGCGGGTGAGCTTGTCCATGGTCTTGGCATCTGAACCGATGAAGACTTTGTAGGAGTTCTTCTCTATGGCACCAATGATGGTGCTCGCTGCCACGTTCACTGAGGTCATCTTGAACTTGTTGCCTTCATGTGCGTCCATGTCTGCGGGCATGGCCATGCCTGAGTTCTGGGCAATGTTGGTCTCAATCGCGCCGGGATAAATCGCGGTGACGTGAACTTTGGTGTCCATGAGTTCAGAGTGCAGACCTTCGGTCAGCAGTTTCACTGCTGCCTTGGTGGCACCGTAGATGGTCTGGCCAGGAACAGGGGCATAGCCGCCCATGCTGGAGACGTTGGCGATGTAACCCTCAGGTCGTTTGAGGAGCTCAGGCAAGAAAGCCTTCACGGTGTTGATGGTGCCATAAAGGTTCACGTTGATGACGCGTTCAATGGCATCGAACTCGAGATCGTTGACTCGAACAAATGGCTGAATGATTCCTGCCACATTCACCAGAGCATCAACCTGACCGTGCTTGGTGATCACTGCCTTTGGCAGTGCCATCACCTTGGCTCGGTCGGTGATGTTGAGGGTGTGGGTGGAGAGCTTGGCACCCTTGCCGGCAAGCTTGGCTGTTTCCTTCAAGCCGTCAGCATTGAGGTCTACGGCAGCGACCGTGGCGCCCTTTGCGAGGAGTTGGAGTACGAGTTCACGAGCGATGCCGTTACCGCCACCGGTGACGACGAATACTTTGCCTGCGATGTCCATGATGTGTTCCTTGTCTGGATGATCTACCTCATCCACTTTCAGTATCCTCTTGCCCGCTGAGTGCCACCTATGTTTTTGGACCGCTCAGCGGTCGAAATGAGCATTTCTCCTGTGTAAGGACCCTGCTAAATGCTCTGTTCGCAGTATTCTGGAGATACCCAAGGAACAGGAGTCATCATGGGTTTCACCGCATTTATGTCATCGACCTTCGGTCGCTGGGCTCGCATCGTTGTGGGGCTCGTTCTCGTCATCGCTGCTCTCACCTGGGGTCCCATTGGCGCCATCTTCTTCTTTATCGGCCTCATGCTCATTTCAGCTGGTGCTTCTGACACCTGCTACTTCGCGCCACTCTTTGGTCGCGGATTTAACGGCAACGACAACCGCCGCTAACGAAAACCTCAAGAAAGCCTCCCAAGTAATTAGGAGGCTTTCTTCTTTAACTTCAGTTTCAGTACTCTGTTGTTCATGACTGAAAAAGTTCAAGGCCCCGCTTCCTACTTCCCCTCAATCGAGAAGAAGTATGGTCAACCCATTGAACACTGGATGAGCCAGCTTGATGCTGTGAAAGATCAGAAGCACATGGATCAGGTGAACTATCTCAAAACCGAACACGGCATGGGTCACGGTCACGCCAATGCGATAGTTGCTGTTTATCGCGTGAACAACGGTCTCTAATGTCAACGGCTGAAATTGACGCCTATATCGCGGCGCAACCAGAGCCTCAGCGCTCCTCACTCGAGCACTTACGCAAACAGATCTTGACTGTCATTCCTGACGCAGAGCAGTGCATTTCTTATGCCATGCCAGGTTTCCGGGTGAACGGCAAAGTAGTTGCTGGCTTTGCTTCCTATAAGAAACACATCGGCTATTACCCTCACTCAGGCCAAGTCTTTGGGGTCATGATGGATGACTTAGCAGGCTATGTCGTCTCTGAAAAGGGTGGTGGCGTGCAGTTCCCCATTGATAAGGCTGTTCCTGACGCAGTGATTGAGAAGCTCATTGCTGTGCGGATGAAACAGGCTTTCCCTCACGCCTAGGGAACGTGAATAATCCCTGTTGTGGGGTCATCCGGCAATTCTTCCGGCTTGAAGTGCTTGTCAGCGACTGCCTGCCACTGAATGCGGCGTTCACGCCAGCTAAAGAAGAACACTTTGAAGAACTCTTCAATAGTTCGGCCAATGAATAGGCCATAGATGCCCAGGGGTGTGAAGAAGGCTAAGGCAATAGTGATGGGAACGCCCACCAGGAACGGTGCAATGAAGTCGCCAATAACCACGCCCTTCACATCATCTCCGCTGGGAAGAATGGCGGCTCCCAGAAGAGCAATGCGCACCTTGACGAACTGAATGGTGGCATTGAGCAAGATGGCAAAGGTGACCGGGATGAGCACTGCGGGGCCAACCTTGGGAAAGAGCGTGGGAACAGCAAAGGCACTGCCGGCAAAGAGAACACCAAACGCGATGCCGGTATAGACACCCACGCGCTTGATCTTGGCAATCCAGGCCTGAGCCAGGGTGCCGTCGCCGGCACCCACGGCACGGCCAGCCAGTGCGGTGACCGCGCTCATCAGGCCCAAGCTGGCGACGAAGAAGACAGCTTCCAGAGAGCCAAAGATCTGCAGGACAGCTAAGGCATCGTTGCTTATTTGCTGGGCAATGATGTTGTAAATGAAGTTGCCCGAGGTCCAGAAAATCGTGGTGAGGGCCAGGGGTATACCCAACACAAACAGGGGAACCAAGACCAGCTTCCAGCTGACCCAGTTGCCCGGGGTTTCCCATCCAGCAATGCGATAGAGGCCGTAGGTTTGGTAGGCCATCACGGCGGCTTTGATGATGCAAATAATGAGCGTTGCCCAGGCTGCGCCCACGATCCCCATCGCAGGAATGCCAAACCATCCAAACACCAAGATGATGGCGATGGGGGTGTTGAGCACCGTGGTGATGATGGTCGCCACCATGGGGGAGCGGGCATGGTCTGCTGAGCGCAGAATGCCACTGAAAATTTCAGCGAGCACAGCAAAAGGCAGACTCAACGAGAGCACTGCCATGTAGATGGGGCCTTCTTTGAGCACATCGTCAGATGCGCCACAAGCCCGGAGTATCTCCGCGGGAAAGAACACCAACGGAATCGCAACGAGGCAGGAAATAACAAATCCCACAATCAGCGCCGAAGACACAACAGTGTTGAGTTCTTTCTCGCGCTTGGCGCCATAAGCACGTGCAACCAAAATGGCAGCACTTGCACCTAGGGCGCCCAAGGTGAAGGTGGGAATCAGATTCAGGCTGTTCACCAAGCCGACAGAAGCAACTGCAACGGCACCGAGAGCACCCACCACAATCTGGTTGATGAAGTTCAGTAGCAGGATGAAGACAAACTCCAGGCTGACCGGAATCGCGATATTCGCGATTTCCCGTCCTGGAGTTGCTGCTACTGGTGTCGACATAACTTGCCAAGCTTATTCCCGGCAGACACACAACTGGCAGGCATACACTCAAAGGCATGACCGAAGAACAGCCCTATACCGTCCTCAAGAACTACGACGGGTTTGAGCTGCGCCACTACCCGGACTACGTCCTGGTTCAGGTTGATGTCACCGGCGACTTTATGCGCGCAGGCAACGTGGCCTTTGGCCCACTCGTGAGCTACATTTCTGGCAATAACGTGGTGGGTAAGAAGATCGCCATGACAGCGCCGGTATTACAGGAAACTCGTGGTGAAGAAACCCACACGGTGTCCTTTGTCCTTCCTGCCGGGATGACTATTGCGGATGTTCCCTTTCCTTCCAATGCTCGCGTCTCCACCAAACACGTGGCAGCCCACGAAGCGGCGGTGATGAAGTTTGGTGGTGGCTGGAACGGAGACCGTTTTCAAGAAAACGGTGACATTCTTCAGAAGAAAGTCCACGAGGCAGGCCTCACCGCGGTGGGCAATGTCTACTACGCCCGCTTTGATCCACCGTGGAAACCATGGTTCCTCAAGCGCAATGAAGTTCTCATTGCCCTTGCTCCTGGGCAGGTTTAACGCTCTAGGCTAGTCACCATGCCTAAGCCATATAGCCTCCAAGTTTCCGAAGACATCAACGCTCCTATCGACACTGTCTTCGATGTTCTCAACGACCTCAACCAGCTTGAAGCATGGTCACCATTTAGTGCCATGGACCCCAGCCTGGTCAGCACCATCTCCACCCCAGCATCTGGTGTGGGCTCGGTGTATTCCTGGAAGGGCAAGCGCATTGGCTCAGGCTCGATGACCATGACCGTGTGCACCAAGCCCTACAAAATTGCCTTCGACATGGACTTCAACGGCAAGGACAAGGCACTCAGTGAATACCTCATCACCGAAACTGACGGTGTGACCACCGTGACCTGGTTCCTTGGTGGCGAGCGCGGCTTTGGCGGTCAGCTGATGAACGCATTGTTCAAGTTCGACAAGATGATGGCCAAGAACTTCGCGGATGGTCTCGGCTCACTCAAGAAGCTCATCGAAGCTCAGGGTAAGTAACTTAATTCGCCAATCCGCTGACGATGGAAACAGCGTCAGCTAGAGCTGCTGCTGCAGTACTGAGTTCTTCAGCAGTGGTGCTGTGGCTCAAGCTGAAGCGCACCGAGGTTTGTGCCACGTCAGCCTCAACCCCACAAGCAATGAGCACGTGAGAGGGGTCATCACTGCCTGCTGCGCAGGCAGAACCACTCGAGACAATCACTCCGCGCTGCTCGAGTTCTAACAGCAGGGTTTCTCCATTGAGCCCGGCGAAAGTGAAGCTCGCAATGGCGGGGTGGCGGTCAGTGGGGTTGCCGGTGAGTTGTGCTTCGGGGATTGAGCTGAGCACCTGAGAGATGAACGCATCTCGGAGTGCACTCACACGAGCGCTTTCAGATGAAACTTCGGGCAGGCTGTCGATAGCAGTGGCGAGTGCAACTGCCCAAGCCACGTTTTCGGTTCCCGAACGGCGACCGAATTCTTGGCCGCCCCCGTGGAGCAACGGCTCCACGGCCAGGCGTCCACGAATGTAGGTCACGCCAGAACCCTTGGGGGCGCCGAGCTTATGGCCAGAAATGGTGAGCGCATCAACGCCGGCAACGACTGAGCCGTTCTTGCCCACGCGCAGATCGAACCATCCAGCTGCCTGCACGGCATCGGTGTGCACGAGAGCACCCACGGCATGTGTTGCTTGGATGATCTGGGGAAGCGGATGTGTGGTGCCGATCTCGTTGTTAGCCAGCATGAGTGTGACGAGGGTGGTGTCGGAGCGCAGTGCCTTTCCCAGCTCAGCCAGGTCGATGTTTCCCTGGTGGTCCACGTTCAGCCACGTAATCTCAAAGCCATGCACGCGCTCGAGGTAATCCAGTGTTTCAAGTACAGCTTCGTGTTCGGTCTTCGCAGAGATGATGTGTTTGCCGCGAAGATTAGCCAGTGCCAGGCCAGTAATGGCGAGGTTGTCACCTTCTGTGCCACCGGAAGTGAAGACGAGGTCACTGGCGGGGCAGTCCAGCCAATTAGCTATGCGTGAGCGCGCACTTTCCAAAGCTGTCTTGGCACGTAAACCCAGCTCATGCGTGCTCGAAGGATTACCAAACTCTGCCGTAAGCCAGGGCCATGCTGCTTCCAACGCTGCAGGAACCACGGGAGTGGTTGCGGCGTTGTCGAGATAAATCATGAGGAACTCTTAGGCATCAATCGTGACGTCGAGGCCAAGGTCGAGGGCGCGGGCTGAGTGTGTCAGTGCACCAACAGAGATCACGTCCACGCCGGTCTCCGCAATGGCACGCACGGTGTTCAGGTTCACGCCACCACTTGCTTCGACCACGGCACGGCCCGCAACCTGGGCAACACCGGTCTTGAGGTCTTCCACGGAGAAGTTATCCAGCATGATGATGTCCACCCCACCGGCAATGACGGGTTCAATCTGGTCCAGGCGGTCTACCTCCACCTCAAACTTCACACCATCTGGAAGTTCACTCTTTACGCGAAGGAGTTCCGTTGTGAGATCTTTGCCACCTGCCAACAACACAGCCAGGTGGTTGTCTTTGGCCATGAAAGCGGTGGAGAGGTTGAGGCGATGGTTTGTTCCGCCACCGCACACAACCGCGTGACGTTCAAATGCGCGCAGGTTGGGGGTGGTCTTGCGGGTATCCAAGATGGTGGCACCGGTTCCCTTAATGGCGTCCACATAGACCGCCGTCAAGGTTGCAATGCCACTCATGCGCTGGGTGAAGTTCAACCCAATGCGTTCTGCCGTGAGAATGCCTCGGGCAGGACCAGAAACACGGGCGAGCTCGTCGCCAGGAACAAAACGGTCTCCATCTTTCTTGAGGAGTTCCACCTGAATACGAGGATCGGTTAGACGGAAGGCTGCTTCAAAGACCTCGGCACCAGAGAACGTACCTGGTTCACGCGCAGCCAGCACGGCGGTTGCGGTGGCATCCTCGGTGATGGCCAGCAGAGAAGTGATGTCCCCAGTGGGGGCATCTTCGTGCAGGGCCTCAGCAACAACCCGGTCGATGGTTTCTTGATCCAACATGGTTACGCCTTTCGAACCAGCGTGATGGGGCGAGCTTTCGCCGGGTCAGTGTCGGGGAAGTCGAGACGGTAGTGGCCACCGCGGGATTCTTCGCGGGCCAGAGCAGCTTCGGTGACCGTGCGAGCAAGGAGAAGCAGGTTGGCATCTTCCCAGTCGGGGAAGAGGCGGTGGGCAGGATCCGCTGGGCACCAGGAGTGCAACTGGTTCAGGGCACTCTCGAGCTCAGTTTTGGTGCGAGCCAGACCCACGTTGTCCCACATCAATGTCTGCAGTTCCACGCGGTCGACGACCTGGGCCGTTGAGGTGTGATCAGGTTCAAGAAGTTCGAGTTCAGCCAGGGGTGCAGCGTTTGTCCACCGCACACTCGGTGCATCAGTCGGCCATGGTTCGCCCAGTGCGCGAACAGCGCGGTGAGCAAAGACGATGCTCTCGAGCAGAGAGTTTGAGGCCAAGCGGTTAGCGCCATGAGCACCCGTGCAGGCAACCTCGCCCACGGCATAGAGTCCCGGGATAGAGGTGCGACCAAAGGTGTCGGTGGCAATGCCACCCATCCAATAGTGCGCGGCAGGTGTGACAGGAATGGGGTCGCGTCCCCAGTTCAAACCATAAGAGCGGCAGGCCTTAGTAATACTGGGGAAGCGTTGAGCTAGGAAGTCACTGCCCAAAGCAGTGGCATCCAGGAGCACAGGCTGGCCTCCCTGCTCAATCATGGTGCGCTGAATGCCTCGGGCCACGACATCGCGAGGCGCTAACTCTGCCAAAGGGTGGATCTTCTGCATGAAGCGCTCGCCGTTGGCGTCGATCAAGACTGCACCTTCACCACGGACTGCTTCAGAGATCAGAAACGAACCAGGAACAGCCAAAGCAGTGGGGTGGAATTGGTAAAACTCAACATCTGCCAACTCGGCACCTGCGCGGAACGCTGCGGCAACGCCGTCACCGGTAGTGACAGCAGGGTTGGTGGTGTGGCGATAGAGCTGACCGGCACCACCGCTGGCCAAGATGACCGCATCGGCAGCAATGAACTGCATGCCGTCGGCGTCCAATACCTGAACTCCCGTGACGTGATTGTTGTCAACCACAATGTCGGCGACAAAGGTGTATTCCCGGATCTCGGTGGCGGTGCGGCGCACCGTCTCAACGAGGGCATTACTGGTCACAGCACCGGTGGCGTCGCCACCAGCATGCAAAATGCGTGCGTGGGAGTGGGCTGCTTCTAAGCCCATGGCGAAGTCTGCGCCCGTGCGGTCGAACTCAACACCGAAGTTCACCAGGTCGTTAATGCGACCTGGACCTTCGGTGCAGAGAACCTCGACCGCGGGTTCCCAGCACATTCCTGCGCCGGCAAACATGGTGTCGGCGACGTGTTCAGCGATGGTGTCATCGGTGGAGACCACGGCGGCAATGCCGCCCTGGGCATAGTGAGTGTTGCTTTCGGCAAGGTTGGCCTTAGTCACGAGGATGACCTCGTGATGACGGCTCGCCTCAGCTGCTGCGATCAGTCCTGCGACGCCGCTGCCAATAACAACAATTTTCGACATGGATTAGTTTGCTGGCTTGGCGGCCAACATCCTTTCCAGGGCTACGCGTGCTGGTTCAGCAACAGACTCATCTACCGTGATCTGGTTGACTACTTCTCCGGCCACGAGGCGCTCAAGCACCCAGGCGAGGTAGCCAGGGTGGATGCGATACATCGTGGAGCAGGGGCAGACCACAGGGTCGAGGCAGAAGATAGTGTGCTCGGGGTGCTGAGCAGCCAGGCGCTGCACCATATTGATCTCTGTGCCAATGGCAAAGGTGGTGGGCTCGGTGGCTGCTTCCACGGCCTTGCGGATGTAGTCGGTGGAACCGTATTCATCTGAGGCATCCACAACAGCCATAGGGCTTTCGGGGTGAACAATCACGCGCACGCCGGGATATTCCGCACGGGCCTTCTCGATCTGTTCAACTGTGAAGCGCTTGTGAACTGAGCAGAAACCATTCCAGAGAATGACCTTGGCATCATTCAAGTCATCTGCAGTGTTGCCACCAAGCGGCTTGCGTCCCCACCACAGAGGCATCTGCTCAACGGGGATACCCATGGCCTTGGCGGTGTTGCGGCCTAAGTGCTGGTCGGGGAAGAACAGCACACGCTGACCGCGTTCAAAAGCCCACTCCAGCACGGTTGCTGCGTTAGAGGACGTGCAGACAATACCTCCGTGCTCACCGCAGAATCCCTTGAGAGCTGCAGAGGAGTTCATGTAGGTCACAGGGATTACAGGGACACGTCCCTGCTCATCAGGCTCGGTGCCATAGAGTTCCTCGAGCTGTTCCCAGCACTGAGTGACGGAGTCAATGTCAGCCATATCTGCCATGGAGCAGCCAGCTGCCAGGTTAGGCAGGATGACCTTCTGGTTGTCGTTGGAGAGAATGTCTGCGGTCTCGGCCATGAAGTGAACACCACAGAACACGATGGCTTCAGCTTCGGGGCGACCCTTAGCTGCAACAGCCAGCTGGAAGGAGTCGCCGAGGTAGTCGGCGTGCTGCACGATCTCATCACGCTGGTAGAAGTGACCCAAGATCACGACCTTGTCGCCGAGCGTCTCTTTAGCTGCGCGGATACGTGCGTGCAGCTCGTCGTTGGTCGCAGTCTTGTATTCCTCGGGCAAGCCTCCTTGTAAGGGAGAACCGGTGGGAATGACATCGCCCATCGAAGCACCGGGGCCATAGCCTGGGGTGCCCTTGTCGAATTCCCACGGACCCTTGGCTAGCGAAGGGGAGCAGGTGCTCTCGTCGCTCTTGCCAGCGGCAATGAGCTGGATGCGGTCGTTGACCGAGGCGGTCGGGTTCATCAGTTATCTCCTCGGGTGGAGGCCAGCGTGCGGGGTGCACTCAGGCGTGAGAGCGGACCTTCGTCCGTGAGGTCAATGGAGGTGTTGTAGCGATAGAGCTGGGGTGGGCGGTGTGGTGTGCCCGCGAGGCGCTCGCCGGTGGCGACCACGGTGCCAGAGGCTTCCACCATGCGGCGGAAGTTGCCGGGGTCTACTGGTTTGCGCAGGACCACTTCATACACTTCGCGGAGTTGAGCGAGGGTGAAGGTCTCACCCAAGAAGCCGTGGGCAATTCGTGAGTACTCGAGTTTGGTGCGCAAGCGCCAGAGTGCGTAGTCCACGATCAGGTTGTGATCGAAAGCAAGTTCAGGCAAATCATCTGCTGCAAACCATTGCACGTTTTCGCTCTGGATAGCACGGTCTGCTTCGTCACCGGCAACAAGTGCCCAATAGACGATGGAGACAACACGGTCATCAGGGGAGCGGTCGAGTTGACCGAATGCATAGAGCTGCTCAAGGTAGCGAGGCTCTAGGGC
>NZ_JAVWTF010000045.1:0-12530 GCF_036667855.1 Aurantimicrobium sp.
CTCTGGGCGCCCACCCAAGATGGTTCCTTCGTTGCTGTGTCTCACGCACGTCCTTCAAGCTCTGCCACCCTTTTTTACCGTGACTTCGTCGGCCAAAAGATCAAAGCTGAATGGCGTGCACAGGTTGGCGAAGCCTACGAAACGGCGAGCATCATTGAATCGTCTTCTCCAGCTTGGTATGAAGAGACTCCTACCCGCGTTCGTGCCGTGCCTGTTATCCGCCGCGTGCGTCAAGGTTCCACAGACTCAGCACCCAGTAGCCCCATTGCCGTCATTTCTCTCCACACAAACCTCTCTGAGAGCCGTTCACCCAGCCGCCAGGAAATGACCTTCAACTCCTGTGCCAACGACCTCTTCGACATGATCGCCTCGGGCGACTTCCCTGACCTCGACGCAGCACCATCTCCTCGACGCGGAGCACCTCGTGCAACAGACGGTCTTATTCGCCTGGATGTTGACGGTGTTGTCACCTTTGCCAGCCCCAACGCTCTCTCTGCCTTCAACCGCATCGGCTTCGCCGATGAGCTGGAAGGCGAGTCGCTGGCCGAGGTCACCACTCGTGTGCTCACAGGCAAGATCAATGTCGATGAATCACTTCCTGTTGTTGTCACGGGCCGTGCACCCTGGCGCGCTGACATTGAAGCCCGTGGTGTGACTGTTTCCTTGCGCACAATCCCTATTCGCCACCTCGGTGAGCGAACCGGTGCGATTGTGCTCTGCCGGGATGTAACTGAGTTGCGCCATCAAGAGATGGAACTCATTACTAAGGACGCCACCATTCGTGAGATTCACCACCGTGTGAAGAACAACCTCCAAACTGTTGCGTCCTTGCTGCGCATTCAGGCCCGAAGAACTCAATCAGATGAAGCACGTGAAGCACTCACACAAGCAATGCGCCGTGTTGCCTCTATTGCAGTAGTTCACGACACCCTGTCTGAAGGTCTCACCCAGAACGTGGACTTTGATGACGTCTTCAACCGCGTCTTGATGCTCAGCGCTGAAGTCGCCGCAATTCATGGCACCACGGTTCACCCACGACTGACAGGCAGCTTTGGAGTGCTCCCCAGCGGGTATGCAACTCCTCTGGCTCTGGCACTGACAGAACTGGTCACCAACGCGGTAGAACACGGCCTTGCAGGCCGTGAAGGAACAGTTGTGATTGAAGCCACCCGTAATGAGGAACTTCTCACAGTTCACATCGTGGATAACGGAACCGGTTTGCCTGAAGGAGCTATTGGAGATGGTCTAGGTACACAGATTGTGAAGACACTCATTCAAGGTGAGCTCAGCGGATCTATTGAGTGGAATGCTGCTGCCGAAGGCGGAACCGATGTCTTTATTGAAATTCCTCTCCGTTTCGCTAACGTCATTGACTAGCCTTCACAGTCAACTCCGAGCCATCTGGCTAGAATAAAAGAGAAATGGACGACCCCCCGCCTGCCCGAACAAGTGACAATACTTCGTCACTGATGATTTTCGAGCGTGGTGAATCTCATGTTTGCTGAGTGGGTAGCTTTCGCAGCCGGTTTAGTTCTTACGGTTGGGACGGGTTTCTTCGTCGCCGCGGAGTTTGCTCTGGTCAATCTTGACCGGCCAGAACTTGAAGCCCAGCGTGATCGTGGCGTTCGAGGCCTGGGCCTCACCATCAAGGCATTGACCATTACGTCAACCCACCTCTCCAGCGCACAGCTGGGTATCACGCTAACGACGCTCTTGACAGGTTTCTTAATGGAACCTGCGCTTTCAGCGCTGCTTTTCCAGCCACTTTCGGCTTTGGGGTGGAACGAAGCAGTTATTCGCACCGTCGCCGGTGTGAGCGCCGTTGTCATTGCCACAGTGCTTTCCATGATTGTGGGAGAACTCGTTCCCAAGAACTTTGCCTTGGCATTACCGCAGGCAACAGCGAAGGTTGTAATCCCTTTCCAGACACTTTTCACCACGGTATTCAAGCCACTCATCGCACTTCTCAACGGTCTCTCAAATGCGGTGCTTCGAAGCTTTGGTCTTGAGCCCAAGGAAGAGCTTTCAGGAGCTCGATCGGCAGAGGAACTCTCGTCTCTCTTGCGGCGCTCCGCAAGCGAGGGCGCCCTCGAGGAAGACACTGCAACCCTGTTGGGCAAGACACTGGCGTTTAGTGAACTTTCTGCCAGTGATGTGATGACTCCACGCCTTCGCATTGAATCGCTGGAACCAGGCGATTCTGCACGTGCCGTACTTGAGTTGGCACGAAAGACAGGCTTCTCCAGGTTCCCCGTTACCGAGGACGGCCTCGATGACGTGGTCGGTGTTGTTCACGTCAAGAACGCGATTTCAGTGCCGAGGGAACGTCGCAACGACGTTCCTGTCTCAGCGCTGATGATTGAACCATTACGCGTCCCAGACACCATGTCCCTTGATGCTTTGCTTGCAGAACTTCGTGGCAAGGGTCTCCAGATGGCTATCGTCGTGGATGAATACGGTGGCACGGCAGGTATCGCCACTCTTGAAGACCTCGTAGAAGAGCTTGTTGGTGAGGTCGCAGACGAGCATGACCGCACCCGTGCAGGAGTTGTCAGCTCTGCCGACTACCTCACCTTCCCAGGATCACTTCGACCAGACGAGCTGGAAGAGCGTGCCGGAATTACCGTTCCGGAAGATGACAATTACGAAACCGTGGCCGGTTTCGTGATGAGTCAACTGGGACGAATCCCGGAACAAGGTGACGTCGTCACTGTTCCTGAGGGGGAATTCAAGGTAGTTCGCATGGACGGCCGTCGTATTGATCGTCTTCGTTTCACGCCCGTAGTTGTTGTAGGTGAGAGCAATGAGTGATTGGGCAGGACTAATTTGGCTGGTTGTTCTCCTCGCAGTGAACGCATTCTTTGTGGCGGCAGAGTTCGCCGTTATTTCTGCACGTCGCTCCCAAATTGAGCCGCTTGCCCAAAAGGGAAGCGCTGCAGCTAAAACAGCGCTTTATGCCATGGAACGCGTGAGCCTGATGCTGGCCACCAGTCAGCTGGGAATCACGGTGGCGTCCTTGCTGATTTTGAACGTGTCTGAACCTTCTATTCATCACTTAGTTTTGTTGGGACTTTCTGGAACTGGTTTGGATGACGGGTGGATAAGTGGCATCAGCTTCGCTGTTGCCTTAATCTTGGTCACCTTCCTTCACGTCATCTTTGGCGAAATGGTGCCAAAGAATGCATCGTTCTCCGTTCCTGAAAAGGCCATACTTTTGCTGGCGCCACCACTTGTCTTTATTGCTCGGGTTGTAAAGCCTGTTATCTGGGCCATGAACGGTGTGGCCAACGCTGTATTGAGACTTTTCAAGGTTGAACCCCGTGAAGAAGCCAATAGTGTTTTCTCTCTCAACGAAGTGGCTACCATTGTTTCTCATTCCACTCGTGAGGGAATGATTGAAGACTCTTCAGGAACTTTGTCTGCGGCGTTTGAATTCACAACCAAAAAGGCGGGGGATATCAAGGTTGAGCTTGCGAACCTCGTCACCTTGCCTGAGTCGGCAAGTGTGAGCGACCTTGAACAAGCAGTGGCCAAATACGGCTTCTCTCGTTACGTCATCAGCGACGCTGATAACGAACCCATTGGCTATGTCCACCTCAAAGATGTCCTTACCTTCGATGACGACATCTCTGAAGCTGGAACCCACACCGGACCCATTAAAGCCAAGCGCATTCGCCAGCTGGCCACGCTGACTGAAACTACAGACCTCGAAGACGCTCTGGCAGAACTGCAGCGCAGCGGTATTCATATTGCTCGAGTTGTTGATCTTCAAGGGAACACCACTGGTGTGTTGTTCTTGGAGGACATTATTGAAGAACTCGTGGGCGAAGTCCAGGATGCCACCAGGCGCAGATAATCGGGGGATTAGCCGTGACAGAACAGATACAAGAGTGGGGAGCTGCTGACGCAGCCCGCCAAATTCGTGTTCCAGGACCTGAGGACAACAAATACACTCACGGTGTTCTGGGAGTAGTTACTGGGTCAGAGAAGTATCCAGGTGCTGCTGTACTCGGCGTCGAAGCTGTACACCGCACGGGCATTGGCATGGTCAGATTTCTGGGAGAAAAGGCTCCTGCAGATCTCGTCCTAGCATGCCGGCCTGAAACGGTCACCGTTTCTGGGGCCGTCGATGCCTGGCTGGTCGGTTCTGGAATGGAATCAACGCAAGATCTCAACCCTGAACTTCCTGCGATCGCACACGCAGCATTGGGACTCCAACCAGTCGTCGTGGATGCTGGCGGATTAGGTTTCCTAAACCATGTCTCAGCGCCAGCCATCATTACTCCACACGAAGGAGAACTGGAACGACTCGTTCCACGAAATGGGGCAACGAGAGAAGAGTGGGTTGCCACAGCCGCGGATCAATTAGATGTTGTTGTCGTTCTCAAAGGGCATGAAACCCTTGTTTCGACACCTGAAGAACCAACTGGTGGCAGAATCTTGGTGAAAGTCACTTCTCCCACATCATGGCTTGCGACTGCAGGAACAGGAGATGTTCTTGCTGGAATTATTGCGGCACTTGTTGCCACTCATTCGGTGAAGAGAGTTCCCTCACTTCAAGAATTAGCTGAGTTGGCTGCAACTGGGGTCTTTCTGCATGGCAAAGCTGCAGAACTTGCTGGTGAAGTTGGGCCATTCCCTGCACTTGATGTTGCAGAGGCTGTTGGTCGTGGGGTCTCACTCGTTATTTCAGCTGGCAAGCACTAAAGATGCCTACGAGAACTTACTGGCTCAACCATGCAGTCATGTGGTCTGCATTTGCAGTGCTCAGCTTGTGTCTGGGATGGCAAGGCTATGTCGCTGAAGTTGTGCCTTATGGAGATGTCAGCTTTGTTTATGAATTTTGGGCAGGTCAAGCAGCAGGCGGGGCTGGAATTGTCGGCATAGATTCACAATGGGTGTATCCAGTTGTCGCTCTCGTCCCAATTTTGCTCCCACTCGTGGCCGGACCTGGTCTATATCCGTTCGGGTGGATTGTGCTAGTTTCACTTCTCAATTCAGGTGCATTTGCCTACCTGCTTTATTCAGCACAGGGCACACAGCGAAACACGCTCCAGCGAACTGCCGCCTGGTGGTGGTTGGTGTTCATGCTTTTACTAGGACCGATTGCTGTGGCACGACTGGACAGCATTGTCACCCCGTTGGCGATAGTGGGCCTGCTCATGGCTGTGCAGCGACCGGCAATAGCCGGGGCGCTGTTAGCCATAGCGACGTGGATCAAGGTTTGGCCCGCTGCCTTGATAGCTGCGGTTCTTGTTGCCGTGCACAAACGCAAGACCGTGTTGATTTCAATACTTGTTACCTCTGTAGTTGTGATTGCCATTGCTGTGATTTTGGGCGGCGCTGCAAACATTTTCAGCTTCTTGGGACAGCAAACAACAAGAGGGCTCCAGATAGAGGCTCCTCTGGCAACCCCTTTCCTCTGGCTTGCTGCTTTTCACGAGCAAGGTTATGCCGTTTACTACGACACCGTCATTCTCACGTTTCAAGTCATGGGAGAAGGAACAGGAATGGCAGCAGACTTGTCTTCAATCCTGTTGGGCATAGGTTTTGTCGGCACTTTGCTGTGGGGCCTTTGGCTTCACAGGAGGGGTTCTAGCCCTAATCATGTGTTGCCCGCTGTTGCACTGACACTGACCGTTGTGTTGATTGTCTTCAATAAAGTGGGTTCGCCTCAATACATTGGCTGGCTTGCAGCACCGATCATTGCCGGGCTTGTGCTGGAGCAAAGACGATTTGTATCGCCTGCAGTTATTGCGCTACTTCTGGGCGTTCTGACGCAAGCGTTCTATCCCTATCTCTACAACGGCTTGCTGAATGTTCAACCATTGGAGCTGAGCATTCTCACGCTCCGCAATATCGGAGAGCTTGTCTTGCTGGCGGTTTCCGCCACCGTTCTCTATGAAGCCAAAAGGCGAGAAATCTGAGAACCCACGAACTCCGATTCAATCAAGAACGCATCGTGACCAAAGTCAGATTCCAAGAGGGCTGGTTCGTCACCGTTGATGTTTCCAGGAATATGAACAGCGAGTCGCTTCTGTCCCTCCAGAGGGAAGAAGCGGTCGCTATCAATTCCAATAATCAGTGTGGGAATAGTGATGGATTCCAGTACTGATTCAATGCTTTCTCGGTTACGACCTAGGTCGTGGGAGTTCATGGCCTCAACGAGAGTGATGTAGCTGTTGGCATCAAAGCGTCGAGTGAACTTATTTCCGTGGAAGTCAAGATAACTGGCAACCGCAAAGCGACCACCCTTGCCCAGAGGGCTGATGTCACTCTGTGAAGAGCGGTCAAAGCGCTCGTTAAGCTCTGATGGCGTGCGGAAATTCTGGAATGAAATTCGGCGCGCAAGAGCAAGGCCGCGGAAAGGGCCTTCGCCGTCACGTGCTTCGTAAAAGTGTCCGGCACGGAATGCAGGGTCCAGCATGATTGCTTCGATTTGAACGGTGTTCAGAGCAATTTCATCAGCACTCGTTGCTGGAGGCGCTGCAAGAACAGCCAAACGTTCCACGCGCTCGGGGAACATGGCTCCCCATTCAAGGGCATGCATACCACCCATAGAGCCACCAATAACTGCAGCCCACTTCTCAATACCAATAACGTCAGAGAACTGAGCCTGAGCTCGAGCCTGGTCGCGAATGGTTGTGTAGGGGAAGCGTGAACCCCACTCGTAGCCATCTGGTGCGAGGGAAGCAGGCCCGGTAGATCCTTGGCACCCGCCAAGAACATTGGGAGCCACCACAAACCACTTGTCTGTATCGATTGCGAGTCCTGAACCAACTACTTCGTTCCACCATCCAGCTGTGGTGTGACCGCCACCGGCGGGACCTACAACGTGGCTGTCGCCTGTAAGGGCGTGCAGCACGAGGACAGCATTGTCTTTGGCTTCGTTGAGCGTGCCCCAGGTTTCGTAAGCAATGCGAACGTGGGGAAGTGATCCGCCACATTCGAAGTCAAAGGGGCCTAAGTTGGCGAACTGACGATTGCCAGGGGCATCCCCATCACGCCATGCGCCAGTAACGGGGGGCTTTCCGGCAACAGAACGAACCTGCTCATCAGTAATAAAGCCTGAGGGCAGGTTGTCGGCCGAATCTTGCCAATCCATAGTGGATTAAGCCTACTTGCCTGTGAACTCTGGCTTTGACCTCGTACTAAATGCAGCAACGCCTGCGTGGAAGTCTTGGCTGGAAAGAAGCGCGGACAGTTCCATCGGAAGCTGGCTGAGTGCTTCTTTCTCAACGGCTGCTCGAGCTACACGGGCATTGCGTAACGTGGCCTGAACTGCCAGTGGGGCTTGTTCTGCAATAAGCCCGGCAAGTTCCATTGCTCTTTCCACTTGGGTACCAGTCTGAACAACTTCGTTGATAAGTCCAATACGCTGAGCTTCTGCTGCAGTAAAGGTTTCTCCGGTGAGGAGATAGCGAGAAGCATGTGCCCAGCCCACGCGCTGAGCAAAGCGCGTAGTTGCCCCGCCAAACGGCATAATTCCGCGAGTGACCTCGAGTTGTCCAAAGACAGTAGTTTCGTCAGCCACAGCCAGTTCGGAAGCCAAGATCAATTCCACGCCAAGGGTCAGGCAAGTTCCCTGAACTGCCACAATCACGGGCTTAGAAATAGGTGCTGTTGTAATTCCCCAGGGATCAATACCACCGTCAGGCGTTAGATCCAACCCTGATTGGGTTGCTGTTCCCAACACATCGCCGAGGTCCAAACCGGCAGTGAAGTGGTCGCCTGCGGCAGATACGACAACAACGCGGACGTTGTCGTCGCGGCCTGCCTCTGCGTATGCCTGAGAGAGCTCAGAGAGCATCTGCCTATTGGCAGCATTCATTTTCTCTGCACGATTGAGTTGTAGGTGACGAATGTGACCAACTGTTGAAACAAGAACGAGGGGCTCAGCCATGGAGTAGACGCTACTCCACAGCCAAGCCCCTCGACTAGTTTCTTGTGCGTTGAGTCTTAGATTGCCGCAGCTGCAGCAAGACCCTTTTCCAGGTCTGCCTTGAGGTCTTCGATGTTCTCGAGACCAACAGAAAGGCGAACTAGTCCAGGAGTCACACCACTGGTCAGCTGCTGCTCGGGTGTGAGCTGCGAGTGAGTGGTGGACGCTGGGTGGATAACCAGTGAACGAACGTCACCAATGTTTGCCAAGTGGCTAAACAGGTCAAGGTTGTCAACGAATGCCTTACCTGCTTCGACGCCACCCTTGAGTTCGAAGGACAGGACAGCACCAACACCCTTAGGTGCATAGCGGTTTGCTGCGGTATACCAAGGGCTAGAAGGCAATGCTGCGTAGTTGACGGAAGCAACCTGAGGGTGTGCTTCCAGCCACTGTGCAACAGCTGTTGCATTTTCCACGTGGCGCTCGATACGCAGGCTTAAGGTTTCGATGCCCTGAATGATTTGCCATGCGCTCGCAGGGGCAATGGAGGAGCCCAGGTCACGAAGAAGCTGGACACGTGCCTTGATGATGTACGCAATAGCGTCACCTAGAACGGTGGTGTAGCTGGCGCCGTGGTAAGAAGGGTCAGGTTCGGTCAGGCCTGGGAACTTCTCTACGTTCTTGGACCATTCGAACTTTCCTCCGTCAACGATGATTCCGCCGATAACGGTACCGTGTCCACCGAGGAACTTGGTTGCTGAGTGAACAACGATGTCAGCACCGTGCTCAAGAGGGCGAATCAAGTAGGGGGTAGCAATGGTGTTGTCCACGATGAGGGGGACACCTGCTTCGTGTGCAACCTTCGAGACAAGACCAATGTCCAGGATGTTGATTCGTGGGTTACCAATGGTCTCGCCAAAGAAGAGCTTGGTGTTGGGGCGAACTGCTGCACGCCATTCGTCTGCGTCATCCTGGTTCTCGACGAAGGTGACTTCGATACCGAGCTTTGCCAGGGTGTACTTGAACAGGTTGTAGGTACCGCCGTAGATGGAGCTCGAAGACACGATGTGGTCGCCAGCTTCAGCGATGTTCAGAACAGCGAAGGTTTCAGCAGCCTGTCCAGAGGAAACCAGCAGTGCTGCAGTTCCACCCTCAAGGGCAGCTACACGCTGCTCCACAACGTCCTGAGTGGGGTTCTGGATACGGGTGTAGATGTTTCCGAACTCTGCCAGAGCAAAGAGGTTCTTTGCGTGCTCAGCGTTGTTGAACACGTAAGAAGTGGTCTGGTAAATCGGGGTCGCACGCGCGTTAGTGACGGGGTCAGGCTGCGCGCCGGAGTGGATCTGCTTGGTTTCAAACTTCCAGTTGGCTTGGTCGTTGCTCATGGTGTTCTCCTTAGGCGGGTGGTGAAAACTTGCTTTGACGTTACGCCCGCTAGGAGAACTACTCAACGAGTCAAGTCACGCGGTGTAACAAAGAGCCAGTTGAGGTTCGGCTGAACTATCGGTTTGAACACCTTCACCACAAGCTTTATGGAGAGAAGAACTGTCAATCCGAATGAACAAATAACAGCTAAGAGGATGTACCAGAGTGGTCGCTCTCCGTCGAGAACACCGTTCTCGCGTAAGGGATAGAGCACAAAGGTGTGCAGTAAGTAGACATACATCGTGGCCTGCCCAAACTGAGTAAACCAGGTCTGCTCACGCGGGATCAGAATCAAGAAGGCCATAATCATGGCCGCCGCTACCAGCATGGTGGCGAGACGGCCCAGGCCACCCCACCACTGGTCATAACCAAAGGTGGCATAGCCCGAGTCATAAGTTATGAAGCTGCGGATCTGTACTTCACGTAGAAACGGAACGCTGACAGCTATACCCACGGCAACTAGGGTCATGAATGCAGTTGCGACTATTCGCCAGCGAATGACGGACTGTGAACACAGCGCTATCCAGCGTTCGCCGAGGTTCCATTCTCGCAACTGCCAGCCGAATACGAAGAAGGGTAGGAATCCGAGTACTCGTGCTGCGGAGAAGGTTTGATCGATGGGGAAGTAGCCAGCTGCTATAGAAATAACAATGCTGATGAGCAGCGGATTTTTCAGTGCCACTAGGTAGGGCAACACAATGCGCCAGATAGCCAATGCGAGCAAGAACCAGAGAGTCCACGATGCTCTGGTGAGATCAAGTAGGAAGTTTCCGTTGTAGATGAAGAGAACTACGGACCAGATCACTTCGAAAATGACATAAGGAACCAGAATGTCTGTAAATACAGAACGAATGCGTTTGTCATCTGTAGCGGTTCCCTTGGTGAAATAACCTGAAACAGCTACAAAAACAGGAACGTGGAACGCGTAGATAAAAACATAGAGGGTGAATGCGGCGTTGTTTTCTCCGACCATCTTGGTCAGGGTGTGGCCGGCAACCATGAGCGCAATGGCTCCAAAACGGGCGTTATCCCATAACGCGACCCGCTGTGTGCTCATATTAACTAGCCTAGAACTATGGAATCGACTCCAAAGCCAGTCATTATGAACGCTGCAGGCGTTCTCGTGGAAGACACCAGAAGCCCCAAAGAGATCAAGTGGGAAAAATTCACCACTCTGCCCTTCATCTTCCTGTCGTTCATATTCCTGCTGGGCTACTCGGTTCTGATCCTCAACGATGAGGTATTTACCCAGGGCATAGATAAGTACATCCTCCTCACCTTGGGACTTATCTGGTTGCTGTTCATCATCGACTACTTCGTTCGACTCACACTTTCAACCAATAAGCGCATCTATTTCAAACGGAACGTCATTGACTTGATTTCCATGGCTATTCCTTTCACGCGACCTTTCTTGCTTCTGATGTATTTATCTCGTCTTCGGTTCTTCCGGGGCCGCCAGGGCTCTTCGGTCCGTGCACGCTTGGTTGCATACGGCTCTTCTTTTGCCTTGATGTATGTTTACGTACTTTCTCTGGCTGTTTATGCAGCAGAACGGAATGCACCAGGTGCCACAATCTTGAACTACGGAGACGCTGTATGGTGGGCTATTGAAACCATCACCACTGTGGGCTACGGAGACATGATCCCAGTGACAATCACAGGTCGTATCTATGCTTCTCTGTTGATGTTGGGTGGCGTTGTCATTGTGGGTGCAACGACAGCAACTGTGGTCTCTTACCTGGGTGAGAAAATCCAGACTGTTCACCGCAAATCACAAGAACATGCTGGCCACCAGCACGAGAACCACAGTCACGATGACGTTCACCCTCAATCTTGAGGAATTAGCCCAACAAGACCTCATTGATTCAAGTTGGGTAGAAATACTTTCGCCAGTTCAGGGAACACTGGCCGAGATTGCCTTAAGGCTAGAACGTGAGATAGCTGACGGGCACCAGATATTCCCAACCCCACAGCACATCATGCGTGCATTCACGACTCCCTTTGAGAGTGTGAAAGTTGTGATCCTGGGACAAGACCCTTATCCAACTCCAGGAGATGCAGTGGGACTTTCCTTCTCGGTGGCTCCCGAACATCAGGCTTTGCCTCGAAGTCTGAAGAACATCTTTAGTGAGCTACAAACAGACATTGGTTGTGATGTCCCTGCTAATGGTGACTTGAGCCCATGGACCCATCAGGGAGTCATGATGCTCAACCGCGTCCTCACAGTGCGCTCCGGCGAAGCAGGATCACACCGAGGAATTGGATGGGAACAAGTAACTAAACAAGCGCTGAAAGCTCTGAACAGCAGAACCGGCACCACGCTAGTCGCAGTGTTGTGGGGCAATGATGCAATTGGAGCGAAAGAATTCCTCAGTAATGCAGTCGTCATTGAATCAGCACACCCGAGCCCTCTTTCGGCTTCTCGAGGTTTCTTTGCTTCGAAGCCGTTTAGCAAGGTAAATTCAGCTCTGGCTGAGCATGGCCAGGAGCACATTAATTGGGCGTTGCCCAGCAATTCTGCGCTGTTTTAGTCAGTAGGCTTGTGCACGTGCTTCCAGAGGAATATCTCAAACCACGCCAGTTGCCACTGCACCTGCAGAAACGCCCTGAGCCTGAAGCGCCCTTTTCTTTCGAGATCCGTGAAGCCACTCCGGCTGATCTTCCTGATATTCGAGAGATCTACAATTACTACGTTCTCAACAGTGTGGTCACTTTTGATGAAGATTTGATGACACTCAAAGAGTGGAAACAAAAGTTCTCATATCTGGAAAAACTCAAGATGCCCTTTATCGTTGCAGTCTCCCCGGGACAGCAAGTTCTTGGTTATGCATTAGTCACTCCCTGGAAGCAAAAGCGCGCTTACCGTTACACGGTGGAGAATTCCATCTATCTTCGTGCCGCGTCGACAGGCAAGGGGTTGGGTAAAGCCCTCATGCAAGAGCTCATGAATCGTTCTGAAGCTGCAGGCTTGAAAGAAATTATTGCCGTCATAGCTGATGGGGGAGCGGAGTCATCTCTCAAACTCCATGAAGACTTTGGTTTCAAGGAAATCGGTCGGATGGGGCGAGTCGGATTCAAGTTCGATCGTTGGCTTGGAACTGTTCTGCTCCAAAAGACACTTAAATGAAATATGGCCGCGAGCAATGCTTGGGTTCTAATGGTCGTTGCAACACTCCATCTTTTTGGAGGTTGCAACGACCATGTCTTTTACCCCGCCACCCAC
>NZ_JAVWTF010000046.1:0-12355 GCF_036667855.1 Aurantimicrobium sp.
TGTTGCAAAGGGGAGAGCAGGCGGGCAACTCATCCAGCTGGTTATCCCCCAGACCAACATCCTCAAAATGGCATCAGGGTACTCGGCGGCGCACTTCTGCGCTGCACAACTCTCCCTAGATGAGTACCTAGCCGAACAGGAGACACCCATTGACATCCCGCGTATCCACCAGGATTTGAAAACAGTTTTTTCTGTGGTGTCCTTATTCAGTGGTGCCGGTATTTTAGACTGGCCGTTTTTTCAGGACCCACAGTTCAAGCTGAAGTATGCCATTGACTACGATGCTGCCGCCTGCCGAACCTATCAGCAGAACATCGGCACGCATATTGTCCATGGTGACATCCATAAGGCCTTCACGCCCAACGGATACCCACAAGAGAACCTGGTAGACGATGTTGATGTTGTCATTGGTGGACCATCCTGCAAGCCGTTCTCTAATGCCAACCGGCACACCAGATTGCAAGACCATAAAGACAGTGACCTGGTGATGGAATACCTGCGAGGTATTACTCTGCGCGATCTCCTCAAGGACTACGGCAAGCTCACCCCAGAGCAAACTGTCGACATCATGGATGCGGTTCTGCAGGGCCTTGCCGCCGCCCACGAGTCAGGCATTGTTCACCGCGACCTGAAGCCGGAGAACGTTCTGCTCGCTGATGACGGCCGCATCAAACTCGGTGACTTCGGTCTAGCTCGAGCAACCACAGCCAACACGGCATCCGGTCAGGCACTGCTCGGCACCATCGCGTACCTCTCCCCCGAACTCTTGACTCGTGGCGTCGCAGATGCCCGCAGTGACATCTATGCCATCGGCATCATGATGTATGAAATGCTCACCGGCGAGCAGCCCTTCAAGGGTGAACAGCCCATGGCTGTGGCATACCAACACGCCAACGATAAGGTCCCTGCCCCTTCAGCTTCCAACCCAGCCATTCCAGTCGAACTTGATGAGATTGTGGAGTGGGCAACTACTCGCTCCCCCGACGGCAGACCTGAGAATGCAGGGATTCTGCTTGACAAACTTCTCCAAGCTGAGAAAGTGATTCGCACCGGTTCGAGCTACCAGGACCTTTCAACCCAGCAAACCATGGTCATGCCAGCGGGCATGCTTATTGGATCAGATGATGAGACGAAGGCGTTCGGAACAGGAGCTCTCGCTGGCCTGAACCGCAAGGTCCCCATCGATAATCCCGTGGCCGCCCTGAAGGAGATTTCCTCCACACGACGTAGTCGTGGCTTCTGGATTTTTGGCATCACCATTGTTCTAGCCGTTCTGGGCGCCACAGCTGGCTGGTTCTTTAGTTCTGGCCCAGGATCCCTAGCCACGATTCCTGCGACTGCAGGAATGGCGCCTGCCGATGCTCAGAAGCTGGTCGAAGAAGCTGGTTTTACCGCCAAAGTGGTCGAAGCAAATGACTCCACTGTTGCCGTGGGCAAGGTCATTGACACTGACCCCAAGGGTGGAAGTACCATCACTCGTGGCGCAACGGTGAAGATCATGGTCTCTCTGGGTCCCAAAATTGTGGACACTCCTGCATTTGCTGGCATGACGGAAGCAGATGCCAAGAAGAAGTCACAAGAGTTGGGCTTCAAACTCAAGGACCCCGCTGAACAATTCTCTGCAGATGTTGCCAAGGGTTCTGTGATTGCAGCCCTTGATGGTAAGGGCCAGCCCTTGCCTGCGAAGTATCCCGTCGGTGGAGAAGTTCAGTTCGTCGTCTCCCTCGGAGCTATTCCCCCCGTTGACGGCTTGAGTGTTGCCGATGCAACAAAGGCGCTCACAGATGCGGGTCTCGTGGTCGGTGCAACTAATGAAGAATTTAGCGATGTCGCTAAGGGCACCGTGATCTCACTCGCAGTTCCTGAAGGTGTTGTCACCAAGGGAACAAATGTGACCCTCGTCGTTTCAAAGGGACCTGACCTGGTTACCGTGCCCAACGTTGTTGGAAAGTCCATCAAGGACGCAATTGCTGTCCTCCAGGCAGCTGGCTTTGGTTTTGCAACCGAAGTTGACCAAGAACTGTGGGATGCCAAGGCAGTTCGAAGCCAAAGCCTCGCAGGCGATAGCCAAGCGAAGCGCGGCGCCGTCGTCACAATCTCTAACCGCTAACGCGGAAGAGAAAAATCACTAAGCCGAAGGCTTGGTGGCAATGCTCACGATCTTGGGTGCACGCACAATCACGTTGACGATCTCGCGACCTTCGAGTGCTCGAACAACACCGGCAAGTTCACGGGCCTGTGCTTCGAGATCTGCTTCCGCAATATCTGGAGCAACGTCGAGACGGTCACGCACCTTGCCATCAACCTGAACTACACAGGTCACCGAGTCCTGAACCAGTAGCGCTGGGTCTGCCGCAGGCCACACAGCGTGAGCAACTGCAGGTTTGTGCCCAAGGGCTTCCCACATATCTTCAGCGGTGTAGGGAGCGTAGAGGTCCAGCATCATGGCGATAGTCTCTGCTGATTCGCGCACAGCAGGATCTGCTGCGCCCACACCAGAGTCAATGGCCTTGCGGGTTACGTTGACGTGTTCCATCAGGCGTGCAACGAGAACGTTGAACTTGAAACTCTCAATGAGTCCAGGAGCCTCTGCAAGGAGGTGATGGGTTGCCTTGCGCAATGCCTTATCTCCGGCTGCAAAATCCACGCCAGGAGCACTCGAGACGTCCTGAGCAATACGCCAGGCACGAGCCAAGAAACGGTTGCTGGCGGCAGGAGAAACATCTGCCCAGTCAATGTCGTCCTCAGGTGGTCCAGCGAAGGCCATGGTGAGTCGCACAGCATCCACACCGTGTTCTTCAAGCTGTTCAGAGAGCTTCACAATGTTGCCCTTGGACTTGCTCATCGCTGAGCCTTCCATGAGCACCATGCCCTGGTTGAGCAGGTTTGTGAAGGGCTCTTCGAAGTCGATGAAGCCGAGGTCAAAGAGAACCTTGGTGATGAAACGGGCATAGAGCAGGTGAAGAATGGCGTGGGTTACGCCACCGACATACTGGTCAACCGGTGCCCATTTCTTAGCCTCTGCAGGGTCAAATGCCTGAGTGTCATCGTTCGGCGACAAGAAGCGCAGGAAGTACCAGGAGCTATCCACGAAGGTGTCCATGGTGTCGGGGTCACGACGAGCAGGGCTGCCATCAATCGGGTTGGGGACGTTTACCCAGTCCTCTGCTGCACCAAGCGGGGATGAACCCTTGGGCTGAAGGTTGAGACCTTCAGTGGGAGGAAGAACAACCGGGAGCTGGTCTTCAGGAACCGGAATCTCGGTGCCATCTTCCGCGTGGATGATGGGGATAGGAGTTCCCCAGTAACGCTGACGAGAGATGAGCCAGTCGCGCAGACGGAAGTTCTTGGCTGCCTTACCGGTGCCACGCTGAGTAAGAATCTCGATTGCCTTGGCAATCGCATCCTTCTTGGTCAAACCGTCGAGCTCGCCCGAGTTGATGAGCTTTCCTTCGCCGCCGGTGGCAATTCCGGTCACGGCAGGGTTGTTATCGAGAACGTTGCCGTCTTCGTCTGTTCCTGCAGGAACATCCACGACGATCTTGATGGGCAAGTCATATGCACGAGCAAAGTCAAGGTCGCGCTGGTCGTGAGCAGGAACTGCCATCACAGCACCGTGGCCGTAGTCAGCCAGAACGTAGTCTGCAGCCCAGATAGGCAGGCGTTCGCCATTGACCGGGTTGATGGCGTAACGCCCCAGGAATACGCCAGTCTTGGGGCGATCGGTTGCCTGGCGCTCAATTTCCGTCGCCTTCTGAACCTCAGTGAGGTAGTCAGCGAAAGCAGCTTGAATTTCAGGGGTTGCACCAGCAGCCAGTTCAGAAGCGAGATCTGCATCAGGAGCAACAACCATAAAGGTTGCACCGTGAAGAGTGTCTGGGCGGGTGGTGAAGACCGTGACAGGCTGCTCGCGGCCTTCGATCACGAAGTCAACGTCAGCACCGATGGAGCGACCAATCCAGTTGCGCTGCATGGTGAGCACCTTGGCAGGCCACTGACCCTCGAGGGTGTCGAGGTCATCGAGAAGACGATCTGCGTAGTCGGTGATGCGGAAGTACCACTGGGTGAGCTTCTTCTTCACCACGATGGCGCCAGAGCGCTCCGAGGTGCCATCAGGCATAACCTGCTCGTTGGCCAGAACGGTCTGGTCTACAGGGTCCCAGTTGACCCAGCTGTCCTTGCGATACGCCAGGCCCTTGTTATACATCTGCAGGAACAACCACTGGTTCCACTTGTAGTACTCAGGGTCTGAGGTGTGAATGACTCGTGACCAGTCAAAGCTGGTGGCATAGCGACGCATAGAGCGCTTCTGCTGGTCGATGTTGTCGTAGGTCCAGGTGACAGGGTTCAGTCCGCGCTTGATTGCCGCGTTCTCAGCGGGCAGACCGAACGAATCCCAACCAATGGGGTGAAGAACATTGTGGTCACGGTGACGCCAGTAACGGGCAATCACGTCACCGAGGGCATATGCCTCAGCGTGACCCATGTGCAGGTCACCGGAGGGGTAAGGGAACATGTCGAGCACATACTTGCGTGGACGCTCATCTGTGGGGTCGTCAGAGCGGAATGGCTGGATCTCGTCCCAGATAGGAAGCCATTTTTCTTGAATTTCCGCGAAGTTATAGGTCGCGCCCTCGTTCTCAGACATCCTTCTAAGAATACTCGCTTGGAGAGACCCCTAATGCCCTGAGCAACGGTGCAACTTTGACCCAGGTTTCCTCGAGTTCTGCACGTGGTTCAGATCCACTGGTGATGCCACCACCGGTGCCAATCGAGGCACCTTCAGGCGTCAGCACAATGCTGCGAATCACCATGGCCAGATTCGCGGCGCCATCTATGCCCAGATAGCCAAAGGCTCCCGAGTAAATCCCCCGGGGTCCTTGCTCTAAGCCGTGGAGGATGGTCATGGCACTGATTTTGGGAGCACCCGTCATTGACCCCGCGGGGAAGCACGCTTCCAGAGCATCAACTGCAGTCAGGCCGTGGGCCAAGTCTGCAGAAACCGTAGAAACCAGTTGGTGAACGTGTTCGTAGGTTTCCACTTCCAGAAGTGAATCCACCTGCACTGTGCCGAGCTGTGCAACTCTGCCCACGTCATTACGCATGAGATCCACAATCATGAGATTCTCTGCACGTTCTTTTTCACTGGCGAGAAGTTCCTCGGCGAGCGCGGTATCCAGCGCAACACTGTCGCCTCGGCGCCTGGTTCCCTTGATGGGCTTGGTGGTGAGGTGACCATCAGAATCAACAGACAAGAAGACTTCCGGGCTACTGGAGAGCAACGCAATGTCATCCACCACAATGAGGCCTCCGTGGTGGCTGGGATTTGCCTCACGCAGGCGCAGATAGACCTGGAGAGGATTGAAAGTTCCCGTAACCCGCACTTCGTTGGTCAGGCAAAGCTGATAGGCGTCACCTGCCGTGATGGCATCGAGGCAGCGCTGGACCAGAGATTGATAGTCCTGAGGGTTGTGACGCCAGGACACGGCAGCTGCCTGCGCCGTGACGGCGACGTCTACTTCAGGAGTATCTGCAGTACTCAATACCTCTTCTACAGCAGTGAGTCTGGACTGGAGTGCATCATCATCACCGAGTACTAATAGATCAAGGGTGTGAAGTTCGTGATCAAACTCCAGGGCCCAATCCACATAGACAAACAGGGCATCTGGGGTTCGTGCCTGAGCAGTAGGGACTCCGGTGGTGTGTGCAGCTAGTTCATATCCCAGCCAGCCCACCCAGCCCAGGGCAAATCCGTCCTCTCGGACTGCCGAGGTGTCTACTGTCGAATCATGTTCCACCGCTGAGCGCAGACGCTCGAAGATGGTGACGTCCCCCTCGTCCACGTTTTCGTGGAGAGTTTTCTCTGTGGGAATAGAGATATAGGACAAGCCGGTAGTGGCGTGGGGGCCAGCATCAAGCCAGACGGCACGTGGTTCACCCTCTGCAAGCGCAGCGTAGGCAGCAGCAGGGTCTACCCACTGCGACATCCTTACGCGCTGAACTTGCCTGGTCACCGTACTAGCCTAGGGCTGTGGATGTCTTACGTTTTCGCTGGAATGGCAGTGAACTTGTTGACGTCACAGGCGCGCCAGAAATACCTCTCTATGTCGCCGACTCGTTCCTTCTGAATGATGGAAAGGTTGTGGCGTATCAGCGCCACCTCGACCGTTTCTCTGCCTCTGCAGAATTCCAAGGATTAGTCCGTCCACTGGATGATTTTCTTTCTGCGGTCACAGCTTCACTTCCCCGCACTGGGAAACTCTTTCCTCGCATTGACCTGACCGAGCGTGGGGAACTGGAACTTCACATACGTCCTGCTCCTGAACTTCATGAGACCATCGTGCTCGCCACTGCGTCTCACGACCCCCGGGTTGAGCCGACCATCAAGGGACCAGATATCTCCGCGCTCAATGCTTTGCGTGCTGAAGCGCAGGCTCAAGGTGCAGACGATGCAGTCATCCTGGATGCTCAAGGTCGGGTTGTGGACGGATCCACAACCTGCCTGATTTGGTTAGCCGAGGGCGGCCTTCACCTCCCTCCCGCAGAAGCACTGCGCGTCAATAGTGTGAGCGTTGCTGTGGCAAAAGAACTTGCCGCCAAAGGCGGCTTCAGCGTCAGCGAAACCTGGGCAACGCCTGCAGATCTTGAGGGAGTTGAACTCTATGCTGTGAATGCTCTTCACGGCATACGTTCAGCAGTTTCTTGGGTTAATGGTCCATCGTTGAGCGTGAACCAAGAAAGACTGGCGCATTGGCGCCAGCAATATGACCTTCTCGCTGAAGAATTGCCGGAGGCCTGATGAACGAGATCATCAACAACATCTTGTCCGCTGTGGCTTCGGTTGATCCCGTCACACGAACACTGCTTTCTTCGCTGTTCATCATGTTGGAGACTTCGTTCCTGGTGGGCTTGGTTATCCCCGGTGACACCGTTGTTTTGATTTCCAGCACTGCCATTACGAACCTGCAGGAATACATCTTCATGATTGTCATGGTGATTGTGGGATCACTCACAGGTGAAACCATTGGGTTCTTTGTGGGCAAGTACTTTGGTCCCCACATTCGCCGTTCGTGGTTGGGTAGAAAGCTTGGACCCCACCGCTGGGAGCAGGCAGAAAACTACATCGATCGTCGTGGCGGCATCGCGGTATTCCTGAGCCGATTCCTCCCCATCCTGCACTCACTCATTCCCCTGACAGTCGGCATGACGAAGATGAAATACCGCACCTTCATTGCCTGGACATCTGCAGCGTGTGTGATCTGGACCTTTGTCTACGTCACGTTGGCGGCAGTCTTGAAAGACCAATACGAAGCGTTCGCTGCCAAATACGACTGGGCAGGTTTCCTCTTCCTCGGCATTGTCGCGGCGATAGTTATCGCCGTCTCGCTGATCAAGAAGCGCGTCGAAAAGACTCAAGAGAAGTACATGGAAGAACCCGCTGATCATGACCCCAGCACGGTTGAGAACCCTCTGGGTTCCTAAACTCTGACAAACTGAGTGACGTGAAGTCGAGTAAACCTACGAGCGCTGCAGAGCTAACGCAAGATGTCATGCACCGCGCAGCTCGCATCGAGGACCGCTTTCACGCCTACCGAGAAAAGCGTGCACGCAAGCGAGGCTACGCCGTCACTGTTGTTCCCTATCCCGGTTATGGATCAACCGAGTGGGTGCGTGTTCTTTCTCGAGTTCTGTTGACTCGTAACCCCCGCCCCGGTTCCCGAGCTGCACGCAAAATGCAAAAGCGTTCTGAGAGCGTGCGAGGCTGGCGCTCATTCACCGCCGTGCCCATCAACGACGTCACTGTCACCATCACCATCAACGGCGTAGACACCGTCGTGAAGGCAGACCGTGGTGGTGTGGTGGACGTGCAAATCCCGATGAAGCTCTCCCCCGGAATGCACACCGTGCAGATCCAGGCAGAAGGCTCTGATGTCACTGAATCAACCATTCATGTCATTTCGCCCAAGGCCACAGTGGGGCTTGTTTCTGATGTTGATGACACCGTCATGGTCACCGCACTTCCGAGACCGTTCTTGGCTGCCTGGAACTCGTTTGTGTTGGACGAACATGCTCGCGTTCCAACCCCCGGCATGGCGGTGTTCCTCTCTCGCGTCGCAAGCATTCAAGAAGATATGCCGGTGGTCTATCTCTCCACGGGCGCATGGAATGTTGCTCCTACACTGCGCCGATTCCTCGGACGTAATCTGTACCCGCAGGGAACATTGCTCCTCACCGACTGGGGCCCCACTCACGACCGTATGTTCCGTTCTGGTCGTGCACACAAAGAGACCCAGTTGCGCCGTTTGGCTTCAGAGTTCCCGAAGATTAAGTGGATTCTTGTGGGTGATGATGGGCAACACGATGAGTCCATCTATGCCGAGTTTGAAAAAGAATTCCCCGGCAATGTCAAAGCCGTGGCCATACGCCAACTTTCTAATGGTGAAGCTGTGCTTGCCGGTGGTCGCAAAAAAGCCGAGGAACACATTCAGGCCGGCGATGCACCTTGGGTTTATGCCCCTGATGGGGCTGGCCTTGCTGCCCAGCTCACCGAGTTCAAAGTTCTCTAACTAGGCAGAGACAAATTCCTCAAACTGGGGAAGATCTGCGTGCTTGACGCGCACATGCATGCGAGTGCCGCCTTCTTCGTAATCTGTGGAATCAACCACGGCCTTGGCATGCAACGAGGAGACGACATCTCCGCGCTCATAAGGAACAAGCAAGTTCAAGGGAACATCCGGGGTTGGAATACGTTCAGCGATGACGCGAAGAACTTCGTCTATACCTTCACCCGTTCGCGCCGAAGCAAAGATGGCAGAGGGTTCGAGCCCACGAAGTAACAAGCGGGTGTTGTCATCAATAAGGTCGCACTTATTGAAAACGATTTGTTCTGGAATATCGGAGGCTTCAGCTTCTCCAATGACATCTCTCACGGTGCGAATCTGCGACGCAGGGTCTGGATGCGAGGCATCCACGACGTGGACAATCAGATCTGCATCTGCTACTTCTTCAATGGTGGAGCGGAACGCTTCCACGAGCTGGTGAGGGAGGTTGCGAACAAAGCCCACGGTGTCGACGAGCGTGTAGTTTCGTCCGTCTTCGGTCTGTGCTTGGCGAACAGTGGCATCGAGGGTTGCAAACAACGCATTCTCAACGAGAACACCTGCCCGGGTGATGCGGTTGAGCAAAGAAGACTTACCCGCATTGGTATATCCCGTAATAGCTACTGATGGAACAGAGTTGCGCTTGCGATTAGCGCGCTTAGTGTCACGAGCGGGCTTCATCGCTTCGATTTGTTTGCGTAGCTTGGCCATGCGCGTGTTGATGCGACGACGGTCCAGTTCGATCTTGGTTTCACCAGGACCACGAGAACCCATACCGGCCCCGCCACTACCCACCTGGCCACCGGCTTGGCGGGACATCGACTCACCCCAACCGCGCAGACGGGGAAGCATGTATTGCATCTGAGCTAGCTCGACCTGAGCTTTACCCTCACGGCTCTTGGCGTGCTGGCTAAAGATATCCAAAATGACCGCGGTGCGGTCAATGACTTTCACCTTAACTTCGTCTTCCAAAGCACGGCGCTGGGAAGGAGACAGCTCCGTATCTGCCACGACGGTGTCTGCGCCCAGTGCGGCAACGAGGTCACGAGATAGGTTGCAGGATCCGGCATGGGTCGCATCTGCATCACACCATCGAGTACCTGAGCACCCGCCGTTTCACACAGTGCCGCAAGTTCGCGCATGGAGTTCTCGCCGTCTTCAACCTGCCCCTTGGGATAAACACCAATGAGAACAACGTTTTCTAGACGAACCTGGCGGTATTCAACCTCGGTGACGTCTTCGAGTTCAGTGGAAAGGCCCTGCACACGACGCAGCGATATACGGTCAGCGAGATCTTGCTGTTCACCGTCAAAACTGCGGTCATGATCACTGCCAGAAGAGTCATCTAGTGCTTGCGCTCTGCCGGAAGAAAACACGGAAACACGTGCCCGGTCAGTTTTCTCCGCAGCACGGGAGAGAACGCGGTCAACGATGTCGTCAGAGGACTCAGTAGTCATTGCTTCAAAGATATCGCCACTGGCTGTGAATCATTCCCAGCTAGGGTTCTCATCAGAATAACCACATGACAAACCCACTCGCTTAGTTGATGGTGAATAACTACTCGACTATTGCGATCCGAAATTCTTTGATGAGCGCCCCAACCAAATCGTCTAGGACGTCACTCGGTTGTCCGCTAAGGTCGTCGCTCAGCCACTCCAGCCACGTGTGGCGCAACTGGTCAACATCAATCGCCCCGTTCATGGCAAGTACTTGCACCAATGCAGACGCCTCGGGTAGGTACTCATCATCGGGAACGCCCCCGGGCCGACCTGGCTCTAAACCCATGAGGTCGAAGCGATTCAGAACAGAAAGGACTCGTTGCACTGCCTTCTGGTTTTGCTGCGAAGTGAGTTCCATGGGTCCAATTTTGGCAAATCACACGACAAATGAGAGCGTGACATGAAACAAATTGATTCAACAACCCCGTGGTGAAGAAGCTCACGACGTCCTCAGCAGCGCAGTAGTGTGAAGCTATGACCACAACTCTTGCCCCATGCCCGCACTGCGGTGCTGCTTTGGTGCCGATTGTCTATGGCTTTCCTGCACCGGACGCCTTTGAACAGGTCGCACGGGGAGAGATTGTCCTAGGCGGGTGCATGATGTATCCGGGAGCGCCTGATGATGGTTGCCCCACCAAGGGGTGCTCTGGCCCCACCGTTGAGGAGCCTGCTCGTACGCGATAAACTCTTGGTACGGTCTGCGTCACTACGCAGACCATTTCTATGAGGAGTTCTTGTGTCTACACCCAGCAATCCAGCACGCTCAGCTTCCAAGCTTCCCTGGATCATCGTCAGCGTTCTCGCTGCCGTTATCGTGATTGCTTTGGTGACCTTTGTTGCTGTTGCGAACGGAACACCTAAGCCAGACCCCACCAATTCGGGCATCCCCACGGTGACCCCCACCCCACACCCCACAGCAACACCCACCAAGACTCCGACGCCCACGGTTACCCCCACGGCGACTCCTACGCCTACCAAGACCGCGAGCCCCACACCCACACCTAGCCCCACTGTTGTTCCTGTAACTGCCTGGGCAGACAAGACCTATGGCACGTTCACACCCGTGAGCCGCACCAACCAGACAGGCACGAAGGTCGTGGACTTCGGAAACAACATCACCGCAGGTGTGGTCAAGATTGACTCCACGAACCTCAACGATGTTCCTTTCCTGGTTGAAGTTCTCGCAACAGACAACGTCACCGTGATTGACACGATCGTGACGAGTCCTGGAACCTACAACGGAACAGTCGCATTTGGTCTTGCCGGATACGGTAACAACACCGCTGGCGCGCTCAAGATCACTACAGCAAACGAAGTGACATGGTCTGTTCTTATTTCGCCAGTCTCTACTGCCCCGCAGGGCCCCCTGTCTGCACCAAGTTCCACGAGCGGTGATGTTGTGTACCTCTACGCAGGTGCCGCAGCAACTCTTCACGCACAGACCTTTGTTCCTGACCAGGGAATTGTTGTGACCCAGTTCTTCGGACCAACTACTCCTGGACTCACCTTGGTGAACTCCCCCACCATGGTTGATCAGCGCGGCCCCATCTCCGCAGGTCCATCGGTCGTCACCATCAAGGCTGACGGTTCATGGAACGTCACTGTCAACTAGCCTGAAGTTATGACCGAGAAGAACACCGAGCACTACTTCTCGGCACAGCCCGCAGGAGAGTTCCGCACTACTGAGATTGCCGTGCGCTTGTCGCACGGTGATTACACCGTGGAAACAGCGGGCGGTATTTTCAGCCCCGATCACATTGATGCTGGAACGGAACAGCTCCTATACAGCGTCCCCACTCCGCCCAGCACTGGTCATTTTCTTGATGTGGGCTGCGGCTGGGGACCCATGGCACTGACCTTGGCACTGGAAGCTCCTGAAGCCTCGGTTTATGCCGTTGACGTCAATGAGCGTGCTCTTGAGCTCACTCGCAGGAATGCCGCACGTTTAGGCCTAGCAAACATCACTGTTGGTCTGCCCGATTCGCTAGATGCCGCACTGAGGTTTGACCTCATCTGGTCTAACCCTCCCATTCGCGTGGGAAAGTCAGAGCTCCACGAAATCATGAACACCTGGCTACCCAGACTCAATGTGTCTGGTGAGGCCTATTTGGTTGTGGCGAAGCACTTGGGTGCAGACTCGTTCGAGAAGTGGTTAGGAACCCAGTTCGCTGACACTCACACGGTCACACGTGAGGACACCCGCAAGGGATTCCGCATCATCAAGGTAGTGCGAACGAACTAAGGAAGTTGGGGCAG
>NZ_JAVWTF010000047.1:0-11704 GCF_036667855.1 Aurantimicrobium sp.
CGGCAATAGCGGCCAAGCGCACCAGCTCGTCTTCCTCAATACCCGGGGCCGTCATCACTTTGCTCAACACGGGCTGGCCGTGGGTGAGAGTTCCCGTCTTATCGAACGCAACTGTTTTGATGCGAGCGAGCTTCTCGAGGGTGCCGCCGTTCTTCACGATGATGCCGTGGCGAGCAGCACGGCTCATACCGGCAATGAACGCAACAGGGGCAGCAATGATCAGCGGGCAGGGCGTTGCCACAACAAGCACTTCAGCGAAGTGCGTGGGGTTGCCGCTGAGAATCCAGGCAGTAATCGCCAACACATACGCCACGATGGTGAAGGGAACCGCATAGCGGTCGGCAAGACGCACGAACGGTGCTTTGCTCTCAGAGGCTTCCTTCACGAGCTCCACAATGCGCTGATACTGACTATCTGCCGCCAGAGCAGTGACTTCCATTCGGAACACGGCGGAGCCGTTGACCGAACCGCTGATGACCGCATCGCCTTTGACACGTTCAACCGGAATGCTTTCACCCGTCAGGGAGGACTCATCGAGGGTGGCCTCGGGGGTGAGCAAGATACCGTCCACGGGAATGAGTTCACCGGGCTTGACCACGACAACGTCACCGATGGCAAGTTCTGAGACAGGGCAATCTTTGGTGGCAAAGAGCGCACCCTTTTCCGCGCCGGCGCTGGAATACACCTCGCGGTGAGCAATCTGTGGGGTGTTATCCAGCAACGAGGTCAGCTCGCGCTTGGCTCGGCTTTCGGCATAGTCTTCGAGGGCTTCACCACCGGTGAACATCAACACAATGATGATGCTGGCCCAATACTCCCCCACCAACACGGTGGCAATAATGGCGGTGACGGCGAGAACATCAATGCCCCAGCTGCCCTTGAGGATGGAGCGAACCATGCCGACGGACTCTTTAGCGGCAATAGCCAACGCGAAGATACTGATCACCCAGCGCGCGGCTTCTTCCAGACCAGTGAGTGCGAGAACACCCCCAATAATCGCCAACACAATCGTCGAGGCGAATACCGGGTATCGCACGAAGAAGGGGCGGGGCTGATCCATTACTTCAGCTTGGCACACATCCTAGAAATGAAGAATGGGCCCGTCGCTTACGCGACGAGCCCATTGCTCTCGTTCAGTTGAACTTAGATGCTTGCAACATCGAGGGGGATACCAGGACCGAAAGTGGTCGAGACAGCACCCTTCTGGATGTAACGGCCCTTTGCCGATGAAGGCTTGAGGCGAACAACTTCGTCAAGAGCGGCTGCGATGTTCTCGGACAGCTGCTCAGCGGTGAACGAAGCCTTACCAACGATGAAGTGAACGTTGGAGTGCTTGTCTACCTTGAACTCGATCTTTCCGCCCTTGATGTCGTTAACAGCCTTAGCAACATCAGGAGTTACGGTTCCGGTCTTGGGGTTTGGCATCAGGTTACGAGGACCCAGTACCTTACCGAGACGACCGACCTTACCCATGAGTTCAGGGGTCGAAACTGCTGCATCGAAGGAAGTGTAACCAGCGGCTACCTTCTCGATGAGCTCGTCGCCACCAACCTCGTCAGCACCAGCTGCGAGTGCAGCTTCTGCAGCAGGACCGGTTGCGAACACGATAACGCGTGCAGTCTTACCGGTACCGTGAGGCAGCATGACGGTTCCACGAACCATCTGGTCTGCCTTACGAGGGTCAACACCGAGCTTGAGGGCTACCTCAACGGTGCTGTTGAACTTAGCGGAACCGGTTTCCTTAGCAATTGCAACTGCTTCGGTAGCGGTGTAGTACTTGCCTTCTTCGATCTTTGCGGCAGCGGCAAGGTATGCCTTTGACTTCTTAGCCATGATTTATACCCCTTAGCCCTCTACCGTGATGCCCATGGAACGTGCAGTTCCGGCAATGATCTTCTTAGCTGCATCAATGTCGTTAGCGTTGAGGTCAACCATCTTTGCTTCCGCAATGGTCTGAACCTGTGCCTGAGAGAGCTTGGCAACCTTCACAGTGTGAGGAGTACCAGAACCCTTAGCAACGCCAGCGGCCTTCTTGATCATTTCAGCTGCAGGAGGAGTCTTGAGGATGAAGTCGAATGAACGGTCTTCGTAAACAGTGATCTCAACGGGGATGATGTTTCCGCGCTGTGATTCGGTTGCTGCGTTGTATGCCTTGCAGAAATCCATGATGTTCACACCGTGCTGACCCAGAGCGGGACCAACAGGAGGAGCTGGATTCGCGGCGCCGGCCTGGATCTGAAGCTTAATCAGACCTGTGACCTTCTTTTTCGGTGCCATTTCTTTTTCCTTTTTTTTGAATTCGAACTCATCGGGGTTCCGATGAACTCTCCCGTGAAATCAGGCGAACCTGATTCGCGGTAATCCCTGAGGCTGGCTCAGGGAAACTTTTCTACTGCTTGGTGACCTGGTCGAAGCTGAGCTCGACGGGGGTCTCACGCTCGAACAGCGAAACCAGCACGGTGAGCTTGCCGCTCTCGGGCTTGATTTCGTTGATGGTTCCGGGGAGGCCAGCGAACGAACCTTCCTTGATAACCACGGTCTCGCCGATTTCGAAGTCGATCTCTGCGATAGGCGTACGTGCAACAGCCTGACCACCCTTGGCCTGGACAGCCTTGGCGGTGGGGACATCCTTGACCTCAACCAATGGCTTCAGCATGTTGAATGCTTCCTGGAAGCGCAGTGGGGTGGGGTTGTGAGCGTTGCCTACGAAGCCAGTAACACCGGGGGTGTGACGAACACACGACCAGCTGTCTTCGTTAAGGTCCATGCGCACGAGAACGTATCCGGGGATACGAACGCGGGTAACCATCTTGCGCTGGCCGTTCTTGATTTCCACAACGTCTTCCATAGGAACTTCGATCTGGAAGATGAAATCGTTGAGCTGCATCGAGGTACGACGGTTCTCGATGTTGTGCTTGACCTTGCGCTCAAAGCCAGCGTAGGAGTGAATGACGTACCACTTACCGGGCAGAGTGCGAAGCTCTGCTTCGAACGCTGCGTAGGGGTCGTCAGCAACTTCTTCTTCGTCTTCGGAAGCGACGATCGCTGCCTCAGCTTCTTCAATGGTGTCTACGTCGAGAGCGTCTTCAATCACTGCGTCAGCTTCTACGTCCACAACCTCAGCTGCGTCAGTCTCGGAGAGTGCATCCAGTGCGGCCTCGAGCAGCTGCTCGTCTTCGCGCGTCGATTCAGTCACGTTGTTCCTGTCTTATCTAGAAAATCGTTTACCGCTGGTTAGCCAGCAGAGGTGGCCACGGTGGGATCACCGAATACGGTGACAACACCCCAACCGAAGATGTAGTCCATGCCGGAAACGAGAGCCATCATGATGACTACGAATACCAACACAACTAGCACGTAGTTGATGAGTTCCTTACGGGTAGGTGTGACGACCTTCTTCAGTTCGCCAATCACCTGTCGAATGAAAAGAGCAATGCGCGAGAAAGGATTGCGCTTTCCAGCACTTTCCTTTTTTGCACGAGCGACGATGTCCTCACCGGGTTCGTCGGCTACGTCTTGCGCCATTTCTTTTCCTTTCGATTTGCAGGGCGGACAGGACTCGAACCTGCAACCTGCGGTTTTGGAGACCGCTGCTCTACCAATTGAGCCACCACCCTTTGCTTCGCAGATCCTCTTCAAAAAGAAGGCGCGCGAAAGCATGGCATATTGCAACCACTTCGCAACAGCATAGGCGAGAAAGCGCCCCTCTGTAAAGTTGAGCTCCTCGCTCTATAGTGGTAACCGTGCCTGAATTGAAGCGAATTTCTTCTCGTATTTCCGCCATTGCCGAGTCGGCAACCCTCAAGGTTGATGCCAAAGCAAAAGCACTGCAAGCTGCCGGTCGTCCGGTCATCAGCTATGCAGCTGGTGAACCTGACTTCCCCACCCCTGCACACATCGTTGAGGCAGCACTGGATGCGGTCAAGGATCCCAAGAACCACCGCTACACCCCCGCAGCTGGTTTGCCCGAGCTGCGCCAGGCTATTGCGGACAAGACCAAGCGCGACAGCGGTTGGGCAGTAGACCCCAGCCAGGTCGTCGTCACCAACGGTGGCAAGCAGGCCGTCTACCAAGCTTTCGCCACCCTGGTTGATCCAGGTGACGAAGTTCTGGTCCCCACCCCCTACTGGACCACCTACCCCGAAGCCATTAAGTTGGCTGGCGGCGTCCAGGTTGACGTCTTTGCTGGTGCAGACCAGGAATACAAGGTCACCGTGGAGCAGCTGGAAGCTGCTCGCACCGACAAGACCAAGCTCTTGCTGTTCGTTTCACCCTCGAACCCCACCGGTGCTGTCTACTCTCCCGAGGAGACCAAAGCCATTGGTGAATGGGCCGAAAAGCACGGCCTGTGGATCATCGCCGATGAGATCTACCAGAACCTCACCTATGACGGTGTGAAGGCAGTCTCGATCGTGAATGCAGTTCCTGCCCTGCAGGACCGCACCATCTTGGTCAACGGTGTGGCCAAGACCTATGCCATGACCGGGTGGCGTCTGGGCTGGATGGTCGGCCCTGCCGATACCATCAAGGCCGCTGCCAACCTCCAGTCTCACTTGACGTCAAACGTCTCCAACATTTCTCAGCGTGCTGCACTTGCTGCACTGACCGGTCCTCAGGAACCAGTTGAAGAAATGCGTCTGGCCTTCGACCGTCGTCGCAAGCTCATTGTGGAAGAACTGCGCAAGATTCCTGGCTTCGACGTTCCCATGCCGGAAGGTGCGTTCTACGCCTACTGCGACGTGACCGCACTGCTGAACAAAGAATGGGATGGCGTCACACCCACCAACACTCTGGAGCTCGCAGACCTCATCCTTGATAAGGCAGAAGTTGCCGCCGTTCCCGGAGAAGCCTTCGGACCCAGTGGTTACCTACGCTTTAGCTATGCGCTCGGTGATGGTCCCCTGCTCGAGGGTATTCAGCGCCTGCAGAAGCTCTTCGGCACGAAGTAGGAACGTGTCTTAGAGACCGAGTTCAGCCATCCTGGCTTGAATAAGGTCTGTAATCAGAGCGCCATCAACGTCCCAGTCCACGGGGACTTTGAACAAGCCCTTCGTGGTTTCGTAAGCGGATAACCGGTCAGCAAAGGTAGACATGGCCGCTTCGCTCCAGGGCGCGAGCGAGAGATGGTTCTTCGCCGCAGACATGCCGAAGACGTACTTTCCCGCAATCTGAATCTGTGGAGTGTTCCACGCCAGCTTGACGGAGGAATCAGGAAAGTTCGTCGCGATGACGTCCAGCACTCGGCGGAGGGTCGCGGCCTTGGTGTCATCCAGGCTGGCGAAATACTCGTCGAGATTCTCAAACTTCGCCATAGCTAGATCTCCACACCAATCAGGTTCGGTTCTGGATACAAAATAATGCCGAAGTGCGACTGCACCATCGCCTGAACATAAGTGGCCAGTCCAACTACTTCAGCAGCGGTGGCTCCACCGCGGTTCGTAATGGCCAGTGTGTGCTTAGTAGAGATGCCTGCCTTGGATCCGGGGATGGAATACCCCTTCTTCACCCCAGCGTTCTCAATGAGCCAGGCAGCAGAGAGCTTGACCAGGTTGGGGCCGGCATCCACCGAGGCAAGCGGTGGAACGTCTGCACCCAAAGGCAGTACACGATCTTGTTGTGTCTTCTGCACGGGAAAACGGGGGGCATCTGCCGGCAAGTTCCGGGCAAAGTTTTCAGTCACGATGGGGTTCATAAAGAATGAACCTGCGCTTGCAGTGTCAGGATCCGAAGGATCCAGCACCATGCCTTTGCTGGCACGCAGCTTTAGCACAGACTCGCGGACCTCGGCGAGCGCGACCTGAGCACCAAGTTCAACACCCAGTGCAGTGGCAAGCTGAGGGAAGGCTATGGGCGCAGAGAGATTCTCGCCATAAGAGGCCAGTCTGAGTTCAACGGTGAGAACAATACCTTCTTTGCCCTGCTTGAACACCGAGTCGCGGTATCCCAGAGCTAAGTCAGCTGCGGGGATCCAAGAGATTTCCTGGGTGTAGCGGTCAAGGAATTCAACGGCGGTGAGTACGGAAGAGAGCTCTTGGCCGTAGGCGCCAATGTTTTGAATCGGTGCCGCCCCGGTTGAGCCGGGGATTCCAGAGAGTGCCTCAATACCCGCAAGTCCCTCGGAAATACTCCACGCGACCAGGTTGTCCCAGTTCTCTCCCGCGGCAACGCGAACCACGCTGTGGTTAGGGGAATGAGAGATGTCCTGCTGGCGTTCCATACCGGTGGTGGCCACGTGAATGACGGTGCCATCAAATCCCTCGTCCGCAACGATGGTGTTGGAGCCGCCACCCAAGATCAGCCAGGGTTCATTCGAATCCCACGTGTCCACAGCAGCTTCGATGAGTTGTTCACGGGTCGTGACCGTGATGAGTTCGCGCGCCGTACCGCCCACCTGCATGGTGGTCAGCGTCGAGAGCGGAACAGAGGTCATCTTTTAGGCGAGGTTGACGCGAACCTGAGCTTTGCCCAGAACGGTCTCATCGTTGTATTTGACGGTGAGGTCAATGCGGGCAACCTGAGTTTCTTCTTCCAGGGCACCCACAGTTGCGGTGACGGTGACATCAGCGCCTGTTGCACCATCGACCAACACGGGACGCGTGAAGCGCACCTGGTAGTCCACGATGCGAGCAGGGTCGCCCACCCAGTTAGATACGGGCTGCACGGCTAGACCCATGGTCAGCATGCCGTGAGCAAGAACTCCGGGAAGACCAACGGAGATCGCAACATCATCGCGGTAGTGAATGGGGTTGAAGTCACCGGATGCCCCGGCATAACGCACCAGGTTGTCACGGGTGAGGTGGAAAGACTCTTCGGCGACAACGTCGCCCTTGGTCAGGGTGCTGTAGTCAACCATGATTAGTCCTCATCTCCTCGAACGACCAGCGTGGAGATCGCGGTCACCACGTGCTTACCTTCAGCATCGACAATGTCAGAGTCAGCGGTGACCATGTTGTGGCCACCGAGGCTCTTCACACTAGAGACAGTCAGGGTTGCGGTGAGCTCATCACCGGCAACGATGGCGCGGGTGTAGGTGAAGCGCTGTTCACCGTGCACCACACGCGAGAAGTCAATACCGGCATCTGGCTCTGCCAACAACTGGGCCAGAGTTGCCTCCTGCACGACCACAGGGAAGGTGGGTGGCGCAACCAGGTCAGCGTGGCCAGCAGCCTTGGCTGCCTCCACATCGAAGTTGATGGGATTGGTGGAAAGAACGGCGCGAGAGAACTCGCGAATCTTCTCGCGTCCAACAAGATACGGGGCGGTCGGAGGGAAGACACGACCTTGAAGTTCAGGATTTACAGCCACGGCACAATTCTAGGCGTGGCTGAGCATGTTGAGCTTAAACAAAGAACCCCAGACCATCTTTGGTCTGGGGTTCTTGTGCAGCAGTGCTGCGAAGTTACTTATTTACTGGCAGCTGTCGCACTGGAGCAGATCCATAGGATCTACGGGTACTGCGTAGCCACCAACGGTGTCGTTTGATTCGAATTCCATTTTTGCCTCCATAAAACTTGTCGAATCCCTTGCGGGATTCTGCCGCACCCCTGCGGTGAGTTATCACTATATAACGTGAATCACACCTGTGTCATTCCACTACATGTAGTGTTTGTGAGTTTTTTGGCATAGTTCTGTGAGTTTGCCTAGAGAACCGCATATTTACGCCATTTCCGCCTGAGAAAAAACTTAATTCAATCCGGGGTTTCGGCGTGTCGAGCATCCCCGATAGTGTGGTCTGAGCCTGCTGAAGGGCCCCAGTCGCACGACACTCGTCGTGGCGGGCATTTGGCGGATGAACACAGAGTGGATGTCAGCGACATGACAACGCCCAACGGCAATCACATGCACACCGTCGATCTCGAAACAATGAAGCTTCGCGAGCAAGTATTTGAATACGCTCGCCGTCGCATGAACTACGACCCGCCACCGCTGGATGGGCCTAAGACCATTTCAGAGCTGCGTGCTGAAGTTCCTGCCACCGTGACCGAAGAGGGCATGGGCGGCATTGAAGCGCTGAGCTTGTTTGAGAACGTGTTGGCAGAAGCCACCATCTCGAACGACCACCCCAACTACCTCTCGTTTATTCCCTGTGCACCGACAGAGGCAGCAACCCTGTTTGACCTCATCGTCTCTGCCTCCACCATCTATGGCGGATCGTGGATGGAGGGCGCTGGTGCGGTCTATGCCGAGAACCAGGTTCTCGAATGGCTCGCCACAGAAGCCGGCATGCCTGAAGGCGCCGGTGGTGTCTTTGTTCAGGGTGGAACCCTGGGTAACCTTTCTGCTCTGGTTGCTGCCCGCCACACCGCCAAGGAAGCCCTCCTGGCCGCTGGAAAAGCTCTCCCTGCTCGCTGGCGCTTTGCCTGTAGTTCGGAAGCCCACTCGTCTCTCAAGGCCGCTGCGAGGGTCATGGACGTGGACATCGTCCCCGTCCCCGTCAACGCAGAAGGTCGCCTGACCGGTGAAGCCCTCGAGGAGACACTCGAAGGCGACTGGGATGGCATCTTTGCCGTCGTCGCCACCGGTGGAACCACCAACTTCGGCATCGTGGACGAAATCGAAGCAGTGGGTAAAGTCACCAAGGCACACAACGTGTGGTTCCACGTAGACGGTGCCTACGGCATCGCTGCGATGCTGGCACCGACCACCAAGCATCTCTTTGCCGGGGTGGCTTTGGCAGACTCGTTTATTGTGGATCCCCACAAGTGGCTCTTTGCCCCCTTCGACGCGTGTGCACTGGTCTACCGTGACCCTGAGCTTGGCCGTGTGACCCACACCCAGCACGCTGAGTACCTGGATGCACTGGAAAACCCTGAAGAGTGGAACCCCAGCGACTACGCCTATAACCTCACGCGTCGTCCTCGTGGATTACCGCTGTGGTTCTCCCTGGCCACCTATGGTGTTGCGGCCTACCGCGAAGCAATCGAACAGAACATACAGTTGGCTTACAAGATTGCTGATGAGATTCGCCGCCGTCCGGATCTGGACCTGGTGCGTGACCCACAACTCTCCGTCGTGGTGTTCACCAAGAAGGGCTGGAAGCTCGAGGACTACACCCGCTGGTCCAACAAGCTCCTGGCTGACGGGATTGGTTTTGTTGTTCCCAGCTCTCACAAGGGCGAGCCCAACACTCGCTTCGCGATTGTGAACCCCAGAACTTCTTACGAATCTTTGGTCGAAATCCTCGACACGATGGTCTAACTAGGAATACGGTCTTATCGTGACATCTCGTGAACTTCACATGCCTGCCGAGTGGGCAGAACATGAGCGCACCTGGATGGCGTGGCCCTCTTCTGGTTACACCCTCGGTGAGACTGAAGAACTAGCCGATGAAGCACGCAAGTGCTGGTCCGACGTGGCCAACACCATCGTGCGATTTGAGCCGGTCACCATCTTGGTTGACCCCAGTGCCGTCGATGAAGCGAAGAAGTGGCTCGACCCGAAAGTGGAGATTCTTGTCGCCGAACTCGATGACGCCTGGATGCGCGATATTGGGCCGACCTTTGTCCGCGATGACAAGGGCAACCTGGCCGGCGTGAACTGGATCTTCAACGGCTGGGGCGGACAGTCCTGGGCCAGCTGGGAGCATGACTCCCAGGCAGCCACCACCATTCTGGACTCTATTGGTGTTCCCCGTATTGACTCTCCCCTGACCAACGAGGGTGGTGGCATCCATGTCAATGGTTCCCGCACCGTCATGATTACCGAGACCGTGCAACTTGATCCAGGTCGCAACCCGGACTGGACCAAGGCGCAGGTAGAAGAAGAGCTACAGCGCACCCTCGGCATTGATCACGTGATCTGGATGCCTCGTGGTCTCACCCGCGACTATGACGAGTTCGGCACCCGTGGCCACATTGACATCGTGGCCTGCTTTGCCAACGTGGACACCGTGCTCTTCCATGATCAGAAGAACCAGGACCACCCGGACTACTGGATTAGCCAGGAAGTGCGTCGTGTTCTCAAAGCTGCTCGTGATGCCGATGGTAACAAGCTCAACGTCATCTCCGTTCCTGCACCAGAAACCCTGCAGGACGAAGAAGGCTGGGTCGACTACAGCTACATCAACCACTACGTCTGCAATGGTGCTGTGATTCTGTGTGCATTCGACGACGAGGGCGACAAGAAGGCCAAGAAGGTTCTCGCCAAGGCCTACCCCGGACGTGAGATTGTGCTCGTGGACGCTCGTCCACTCTTTGCTCGTGGTGGTGGCATTCACTGCATTACGCAGCAGCAGCCGAAAGTTTAATTACTTCTCTTCAGCCTGCCCGCGCAGTACATCAACTTGGTGCTCCATCATCTTCGCCAGCTTGTCCATTTTCTGGTATTCCTCCGAGGAGGAGTCTGGTCGACCAGTGGTGGGGTAAGAAGCAGCGGGACGGCCCTTGTTCTCTTCAGACATATGCTCTCCTAGATAGTTTCTGCATCAATCACAAAGCGGAACTGAACATCGCCAGCAACGACGCGGTCATAAGCCTCGTTGATGTAGTCGGCATTAATAAGTTCAATATCTGCAACGATGTTGTGTTCTCCACAGAAGTCCAACATTTCCTGGGTTTCACGGGTTGACCCGATCTGCGAACCCGCGATAGAACGGTGACGCTTCATCAACTTAGGCAACGAGAACGAGTGGGTCATGTTTCCCACTGCACCAACGACCACATAGCTTCCGTTGAGGCCAAGAAGATCCAAGAACGGGTTCATGTCATGATCTCCAGGAAGTGTGGAGATGATCAGATCGAACTTCTCTGCAGCGGCCTTCATGGCATCTCTGTCAGAGGTGATGAGAACGTCATCAGCACCGAGAGACTTACACAACTCGACCTTTTCTGGGCTGGTGGTCAACGCAACGGTGTGTGCACCGAGTGCGTGTGCGAATTTCACAGCCATGTGACCCAGGCCACCCACGCCGGCAACTCCCACGGTCTTTCCTGGGCCTGCTCCCCAGTGCTTCAGGGGTGAGTAGACCGTGATGCCTGCGCAGAGCAGCGGCGCTGCGCCGGCCTTGTCGAGGTTTTCAGGGATGCTGAAGACGAACTTCTCCGTGGTGACGATTTCGCGGGAATAACCGCCCTGTGTGAAAGCGCCAGGAGTGTAGGGGTCAGCCTCTGCATAGGTCAGCAGTGGACCACCTGGTCCCTGGCAGAAGTGATCGTCTCCGGCGAGACAGTTCTCGCATTCTCCGCAACTCTTCACAATGACACCGACGCCAACGAGGTCGCCCACGGCATATTTGCTTACGTTGTTACCAACCTCAATCACGCGACCAATGATTTCGTGGCCGGGCACAACGGGGTAAGGCATGTCGCCCCAGTCACCACGCACGGTGTGAATGTCTGAGTGGCAAATACCGGAGTATTCAACTGCAATGCGCACGTCTTCTGGCAAGACATCACGGCGAGTGATTTCGAGCGACTCGAGTGGTGCTTTTTCTGCTTTCGCTCCGACAGCGCGAACTTGAGTAGTCATGTTGTGCCTTTCACAGCAGATAGAGAAATGAACCTAACAAGGTTTAAGAGCTGGTAAGCCCTACTTTATTGCGGTAACCCATCACTTTGGAACGCATGCCGATACCGCAGACACCCACCATGTCATCACCCTTGAAGTAACCGTAGATGCAATCGCCGCCCACTTCGCCTTCAAGCAGGCGAGCTTCCTCGCCCTGGTCGAGAAGACCGTAGGCCAGAAGGCTTACTTCGAACTGGTC
>NZ_JAVWTF010000048.1:0-11363 GCF_036667855.1 Aurantimicrobium sp.
CAATATCGGAACCATGCCCTTCAGTTAGAAGCCGCCTAGTATTTATCCTGTCCAACTTTCGGGGGACAGTTCATTATTCCAGAGGGACATAGATATTCTGAACTCATGAAGAGTTCTTCCGTGGCCGTATTCGGTCTTGTGATGACTGGGACGCTTCTGCTGACAGCATGTGGAACCGCACCTATGCCCGTTCCCACTGTGACGAAAACAGCATCAGCAATACCTTCACCTACGCCAACTCCTACGCCAACCCCAACGCCCACGCCCACGCCACCACCTGCACCGGTCTACAACATCGATGACCCAGGTTCCATTACCGTGGTTGTCAATAAGCATCGGCCGCTCAATCCGTTGAGCTATGAAGCTGGTGACATGGTGGTTCCAGGTGTTGTGGGTAATCCCAACGGCAGATTGCTTCGCGCAGAAGCTGCAGCTGCACTCGAGCGGATGGGAACCGATGCGGCCAATGCTGGAATCTGGATGACAATTCTCAGCGGTTACCGCAGCTATGCCACTCAGGAACAGACGTATAACAACTTCGTGGCTCGCGATGGTGAAGAACGAGCCAACCAATACTCGGCAAAGCCCGGGCACTCGGAACATCAAACGGGCCTTGCCGTTGATCTCGACGATGGCAGTGGCTGCGCTCTGTATACCTGTTTTGCAGATACTGCTGCTGGGCAGTGGCTTGCTGCCAACGCGTGGCAATACGGTTTTGTGCTCCGGTACCCCGATGGGTACATCGGCGTTACGGGCTATGAATTCGAGCCCTGGCACTTCCGTTACGTGGGCACAGAAGTATCAACCGCCATGCACAACAGCGGCATTGCCACACTCGAGGAATTCTTTGGCCTCGAGCCCGCACCGACCTACTAAGCCTGCAGAGCAGCGTCGACGATCTTCTTGGCTTCTGCCTGCACCAGCTTGAGGTGCTCTGGTCCCTTGAATGACTCTGCATAGATTTTGTAGACGTCCTCAGTTCCGGATGGACGTGCTGCAAACCAGGCAAACTCTGTTTCCACCTTCACACCGCCAATGGCTTCGCCATTACCGGGAGCGTGCGAGAGTTTGGCAATGATGGGATCGCCTGCAAGCTCTGTGGCGGTGATGTCATCACCGCTGAGCTTGCCGAGGCGAGCCTTAGCTTCACGGCCCGCTGCGGCATCCACGCGAGCATAGGCAGGGTCGCCGAAACGCACGGTGAGTTCTTTGTAAAGAACAGACGGGGTCTTGCCGGTGACGGCAATAATCTCCGAGGCCAACAGGGCGAGGATGATGCCATCCTTGTCCGTGGTCCACACGGTTCCGTCCTTACGCAGGAAGGAAGCTCCTGCGCTTTCTTCGCCACCGAAACCAACTGAACCGTCAACCAAACCTGGCACGAACCACTTAAAGCCCACAGGAACTTCCCACAGCACACGGCCCAGGCCGTCAGCCACGAAGTTGATCATGGAACTGGAAACCAGGGTCTTACCAATGCGGGCGTCTTGACGCCAGCCGGGACGGTTGGCAAACAAGTACTCAATAGCTACTGCCAAGAAGTGGTTGGGGTTCATCAGACCTGTATCGGGAGTGACGATGCCGTGGCGATCGGCATCGGCATCATTACCGGTGAGCACGTCGAAGTCGTTGCGCTTAGAGATGAGCGAGGCCATGGCGTTGGGGCTGGACGGATCCATGCGGATCTTCTCGTCCCAGTCCAAGGTCATGAATGACCACGCAGGGTCAACCTCGGGATTCACCACGGTGAGGTTCAGGTTGTAACGGTCCTTGATGGCAGCCCAGTACGCAACCGACGCCCCACCGAGAGGATCGGCACCGATACGCACGCCTGACTCGGCGATGGCCTTCATGTCGATGACGTTTTCAAGGTCGGCAACATAGTGCTCGAGGAAGTCATACTCCTCGATCAGCCCTTCAGGGTTGGTGCGCTTCACATCAACGAGACCTGCTTCAATCAGCTCGTTAGCTCGTGCCGCAATCCAGTTGGTGGCGGAGCCATCTGCAGGACCACCGTGAGGAGGGTTGTATTTGAAGCCACCATCCTGGGGTGGGTTGTGGCTGGGGGTGACGACGATGCCGTCGGCTTCATCAGCATGACCACCATTGTTATAAGCGAGGATCGCGTGGGACACCGCAGGGGTCGGGGTGAAGCCATCACGAGAATCCTTGAGGGTGCGTACGCCGTTCGCCGCGAGGACCTCAAGCGCTGTTTCCTGAGCTGGTCGACTGAGTCCGTGCGTATCGGCACCAATAAACAAGGGCCCGGTGATGCCCTGGAGGGCGCGATATTCCACAATCGCCTGCGTGGTGGCAAGGATGTGCTGTTCGTTGAACGCGGCATTGAGCGATGAGCCACGGTGGCCACTGGTGCCGAAGACGACGCGCTGCTCGGGCACGCTCATATCTGGGGTGAGGTCGTAATACGCCTTCACGAGGGCATCAATATCGATGAGGTCGGAAGGGAGGGCCTGGGTTCCTGCGCGGTTAGTCACAAGCCAAGTTTGCCAGTCCCGGTAGCATTTGAGACATGGGTTCTTCAGAAAAAGTAACGACGGCACCGGCATATAGCTATTTAGGCCCTGCCGGAACCTTTACTGAAGCTGCCCTGGCACAGGTACCTGAAGCTGCGGGAAAGACCTGGCATTCGGTCAATAACGTGGGCGAAGCACTCGCCGACGTTGTTTCTGGCCGCTCGGTTGCCGCCATGATTGCGATAGAAAACTCGGTCGAAGGCGGCGTCACCGCTACCCAGGACGCCCTTGCCAACATTCCTAACCTGCGCATTATTGGTGAATACCTGGTTCCTGTTGAGTTCGAACTCGTCGCTCGAAAAGGAACCACCCTCGCTGACGTGAACATCGTCAACGCTCACCCCGTTGCCTATGCACAGTGCCGCGGCTGGTTAGAGAACAGCATTCCTCACCACGGCCACATTCCTTCTTCGAGCAATGTGGCAGCAGCGGCCAGCTTGCTGGAAGACAACACCGCAGATGCAGCGATCGCTCCAGCCGGGATTGCACGTCACTATGACGTAGAGGTTTTGGCCTCCGGCATCGCCGACAACCCCAATGCGGTGACGCGCTTTGTTCTGGTGAGCAAAACTAAAGAACTTCCAGCACCTACTGGTTCAGACAAGACCAGCTTGATTGTAGAACTGCCTGATGACCGCTCTGGTGCATTGCTGGAGATGCTCGAGCAGTTCGCTACACGTGGCGTGAACCTCTCACTGATTCAGTCACGCCCTATTGGCGACGAGTTCGGTCGCTACCGCTTCGTTATTGATGCAGAAGGCCACGCTCGGGACGAGCGTGTGGCCGATGCACTCCTTGGTTTGCGCCGTTTCAGCCCCAAGGTCATCTTCTTGGGTTCCTACCCTCGTGCGGACAAGGTCACCACCGAGCACTCCAAGCGCTATGCCGATGGCATCTTCACAGACGCACGCGCCTGGCTTGCGGAGATACTCGGCGACTAGTCACCGTAAACTGGGCATGTGATTGACCCAGTATTGCTTCGCGAAAACCCTGACGTTATTCGAGCCTCTCAGGTGGCTCGTGGATCTGATCCCGGCCTCGTTGACGTTGCCTTGCAGGCAGACGCAGAGCGTCGTGCTGCGCTGGCAGCGTTCGAAGAGCTGCGCGCTGAACAGAACGTGTTCAGCAAGAAGGTCGGTCAGGCACAGGGTGACGAGAAGAAGGCACTCCTTGCAGAGGTTGCCCAGCTTGCTGCGAAGGTCAAGGAAGCAAACGCTGCAGCGACAGCTGCTGATGAGGCTTACACCGAAGCTGCCCGCAAGATTCAGAACCCCATCATCGAGGGCATTCCTTCCGGCGGTGAAGACAACTTCGTCACATTGCGTGAAGTGGGAACTGTTCCCACCTTCGACTTCGAGCCCAAGGATCACCTGGAACTGGGTGAAAGCCTCGGCGCCATTGACATGACTCGTGGCACCAAGGTTTCTGGCGCCCGCTTCTATTTCCTGCGCGGTATTGGTGCACGCCTCGAGCTTGCCCTGATGAACCTGGCACTCGATCGTGCTCTTGAGGCAGGCTTTGTTCCTCTCATTACTCCCACCCTGGTTCGCCCTGACATCATGCAGGGCACCGGATTCTTAGGCGAGCACTCAGACGAGATCTATTACCTCCCCGCAGATGATCTGTATTTGACCGGCACCAGTGAGGTCGCGCTCGCCGGCTACCACGCCGACGAAATCATTGACCTCACTGACGGCCCACTGCGTTATGCCGGTTGGTCGACCTGCTACCGCCGCGAAGCCGGATCCAGCGGAAAAGACACCCGCGGCATCATCCGCGTGCACCAGTTCAACAAGCTGGAAATGTTTGTCTACACAACTCCCGAAGAGGCTGAGGCAGAACACGACCGCCTTGTTGCCTGGCAGGAAGGCATGCTCCAGTCACTCGGTCTGGCATATCGCGTCATCGATGTTGCTGCGGGTGACCTGGGCTCCAGTGCTGCTCGTAAGTTCGACATCGAAGCCTGGGTTCCCACTCAGGGCGTGTTCCGTGAACTCACCAGCACCTCGAACTGCACGACCTACCAGTCGCGTCGCCTCGAGACTCGTTACCGCACAGAAAGCGGTAAGACCGCTCCTGTTGCCACCCTCAACGGAACACTGGCCACTACGCGTTGGTTGGTTGCGATTCTGGAAACCCACCAGCAGGCTGATGGCTCGGTCATCATTCCTGAAGCTCTTCGCCCCTACCTTGGCGGCATGTCCGTGATTACTCCGGTGGGCGCCTAAGTGTCAGTTGTTGCGCCAGAAGATCGATGGCTTGTTGCCCTCGATGTTGATGGGACCCTGCTGACCCATCGCGGAGATGTTGCACCGGAAGTAGTCGATGCAGTTCGTGCTGCTGCGCAGCGTGGCCACGAAGTGATGTTGGCCACGGGTCGCTCACTCGTGGAGACCATTCCTGTTTTACGCCAGCTCGATATCTGGCCTGAATACGTTGTGTGCTCCAACGGTGCCATGCTGCTCAAGCGCGATGCGTTAGCCGATGATGGCTACGTCAAGCACTACATCGAAACCTTCAACCCGGAGAAGGTGCTCAAGCTCATCAAGGGCCACCTTCCCGACGGGAAGTATGCCGTGGAAGATGAGCACGGTAATTATTACTACACGGAACCACTTCCAGGAGTCGACCCCATTCTGCTTGCAAGGCAGGTTGATTTTGAAGGCCTGCTCAATCTGCAAGCAACTCGAGTCGTGGTGGTCTCACCCGATCACGACACCGAAGATTTCCTCCAGGTCGTGGAGCGTATTGGTCTCAAGCAGGTCAGCTACTCCATTGGCTGGGCAGCATGGCTGGATATTGCCCCCGAAGGAGTGAGTAAGGCCTCGGCGCTGGAGAAGGTGCGCGAAGCACTCGACTTCCCTCGATCACGCATTTTCGCTGCCGGAGATGGCAATAACGACATTCAGATGATTGAGTGGGCGGCAGAACTCGGCCGTGGCGTTGCCATGGGCAACGCAGAGCCTGAAATCAAGGAAGTTGCCAGCGAGGTGTGCGGAAACGTGCAGGATCTCGGCCTCCTCGAGGCGTTGAACAAACTGCCTTAATCCACAACTCAGGGCTCTCACAGGAACCTCTGGAACGCTTATCTGAGCAGTTCGGGTAGACTCATCAAGTTGTTTTCTTTGGAAGATAACAAGGAGGGCTGTCCGAGCGGCCGATGGAGCTGGTCTTGAAAACCAGTGTGCAGCAATGCATCGTGGGTTCGAATCCCACGCCCTCCGCCACAGAGTTTCATTTCCGCCGATGTCAGGGGAGTAGATGAGCGAAGAGAAGGCTTCACGCCAACGCCGCATTCGCTCTGCTCGTGCTGCCATTCGTCACGGTCGCATTGCACCCGTCAAGGGCTCGCGCACCGTTCTCGGTTTCATCGCTGCAGGACTTTCCGTCGTGCTTGTTGCGACACTGTCGATTGCCGGGATTGCTTTCTGGGACATCACCCGCAGCGCAAATGCAGGTGTTGCCCTGGCAAACGATCAGAAAATCCCCGACATTGGTGCCATCGAAGGTGGCGTGAACTTCCTGCTGGTAGGTAGCGACTCTCGTGAAGGCACCGACGCCAACGTCTTCGATGCTGACCCCGGCAGCACCCTCAACGACGTCAACATTCTTCTTCACATCTCTGCAGACCACACCAATGCAACCGTGGTCTCGATTCCTCGTGACTTGGTTGTGCGCTACCCCGAGTGCCCCGACGCTGATGGCGACGGCTATGGCGGCGGTGGCTGGACTGGTCCCATTAACGGCTCACTCAACGAAGGCGGACTTCCTTGTGTTGTTCTCACCGTTGAAGAGCTCACCGGCCTGAGCATTCCGTTCGCTGCCATGATTCAGTTCAATGGCGTGATCGAAATGGCTAACGCAGTTGGCGGTGTCGAAGTCTGTGTTGCTGAGCCCATCGAAGACGAATACACCCAGACCTTCCTCGACGCTGGAATGCACACCCTTTCCGGGCTCGAGGCTCTTCAGTTCCTTCGCACCCGACACGGCGTCGGTGACGGTAGTGACCTCGGCCGCATTAGCAACCAGCAGGTTTTCTTGTCTTCACTCGTGCGTAAGCTCAAGAGTGCACAGACGCTGACTAACCCTGTTGCACTCTTCGGTCTTGCTAAAGCTGCAATCTCGAACATGACCTTGTCTAACAGCTTGAACAGCCTTGACACCATGGTGTCCATTGCGATGGCTCTCAAGGACATCCCACTCGAGAACATTGTCTTTGTTCAATACCCTGGCTCAACCGGGGGTGCAGGGGTGTATGCCGGCAAGGTTCAACCGAACCAGGCAGAAGCTGACGCGCTTTTCGCCGCCATCCTTGCCGATCAGCCCATTGGCCTCAGTGGAACAACCGGTAATGGTTCTGTAGCTGACCCCGAAGCAGAAGCAAAGGCGGCCGCTGCTGCAGAAGCAGCAGCTAAAGCTGCGGCAAAAGCTGCAGCCAAAGCAGCCAAGGCTTCACCAACTCCTTCCGCCTCATCTTCCTCGAGCGCGACAGCAGCACCTTCTGCAGCAGCTACCACTCCTGCACCTGAGGTTGCCGTCCTTCCCGAGACCGTCAACGGTCAAACCGCAGGTCAATACACTTGCTCTGCCGGCCGTACGCTCAACGAGCAATAAGACTTCGATTATTCCCGGCGAAATCCTCCGGGTATGATTGCTGAGGTACTTCTGCTTGCAGAAATACATGGAGACGTCGCATAGTTCGGCCTAGTGCACCACCCTGCTAAGGTGGAGTCCTCGTAAGGGGACCGCGGGTTCAAATCCCGCCGTCTCCGCCAATAAAGTTTTAGATTAACAAATCCTCTAGACCTCAGGGTCTAGGGGATTTATGCTTTCACTAACCAATTGAAGCAAGTACTTCATCGGTCACAACAAATTCTTTATTTACATTGCTATGAGGGGATAGTTTCATGAACAAAAGAATGACTAATTCACTGCGTATTTCAAGTGCCGTTACTGCCATCCTTTGCATTGCGACTGCCCTATCTGCAGTTCCTGCACGTGCGACTGTCGACACAAAATCTTCTGATGACTTGCTCACTACAAGCGAAATCACCAATTCCATTGAAGTCGCTGGCAACCTGGTCCAACCGGCGTTGACTTCAGTCGCCACCAACCTCCAAACCTATGTATCTTCAACAGACGATGTAACGATAGAAATTCCACGTTCGCTTGAAAACGGTGTTGCTCTCTCCACCCCGAACGTAGAACTTACGATCTTCCTTCCTAATGCAGATTCCGCCTCTCTAGGCACTAAGAATAACGAGGGTCAAGTCATTTTTGCCTCTGCAGAAGCAAGTGCAAACACTGTCATTCCTGTAGAGGGAGGTGTCCAAATGCTGACCACAATCTCAAACAAAACCGCGCCAGAACGTTTTACATACAGTGTTGAAAAAGAGGATTCTGACTATTTTCAAATACAAGAAGACGGTTCAGCCGTACTTATTGGAACTTCGGGAACGGTAAAACTCGTTATTCCAGCCCCCTGGGCCCAAGACTCAGTTGGGAGAAGTATCCCCACTTCCTTCGAAACTGATGGGGATAGCCTTGTTCAAGTCATTTCGCACAAATCTCTTGATAATGTCGCGTATCCAGTGACTGCTGACCCATATTGGATCGTTGTAAAGTGCGTAGCAGGAGTTGCGGTTTGGTTAGCGAGCAATATTATTCTTTCCCCACCCGCACAAGGATGGTCTTGGGGATTTGTGGGCAGAGGAGTAGTTGCATGCCTTCGAGGCCGGTAGTCCTCAATCATCCAATCGTGTTGTTAGGTGAATTGGACAAACTAGACCAACAAATCCAGAAAGAAATTTCAAACGTTGGAGCACCTATAGTCGAACTTTCTGAGAACTACGATCAGTCTTCTAAACATGAAGAAAGCCGAAAACTTCTCAGGCAATTAAAAAAGAGATCAAAAGATTCTGGCCTTAAGCCGGTTGCAATTTTAGGAAAGCTAATCAGTTTAGGAATCAGAAGATTTCAAATTGCTCAATTTCGTCGAAGGCTTACGAGCTGGTATCCATCTGAGTAGTTTCAATTACTCACTATGTTTTAGTTACCAGGGCAGACTATTCAATATTCCTTCGAGCAAGTTTGCAATTTGCTTCTTTCCAGTAATTCTTTGTACGAGTAACCCCATAAGTAAAAGCACGATACTTCCTGCGATTAGGTAAAGCAGAAAACTCTGTATTACCCATTCAGGCTGGATGGAGAGCAACCAAAGTTGCGCAAATAGTCCCGTGAATATTGCAAAAAGAACACCACAGATTGGGATAAATATGCGTTCCCACTTCTTTAGTGGCCTGTATCTTTTATTCCCGGACATAGTGATGAGCCTTTCACGCTATTGTTCAATTCAATATTTTCAGAACTCTACAGTTTCGATTAACTTAAGCAAGTTTTAGTTAAACCTTAAACATTGTCTTGAACCTTTGCGGCTTCTCCCGTATAGTCAAGAGGTCGGCTCTTGACACTGCACAGTGGTGCAGATGGGTTTGTAAGTCAGGTGGGCCGGTTCCCCAACAATTCTGTTGGTGATAGTCACTCAATGTGAATCGGTCCCGGCCAAAGACTGCCCGGGTTCTTTCCAGCGCGTTTGTGCGCTGTTTTGCTTTGAATCCAACCCAGGAAACGTCATGCCTAAGAACAAGAAACCAGCCGGCGGTCGCCCGGCTAAGAACTTTGAACCCCGCTACGGCGCCAAGAAGACCGGCGGTCCTTCCGCTGGTTCTCGCAGCCCAGGACACCGCGGCTTCCGCGCAGAGTCAAATGAGGCTCCTCGCAAGAACCGTTGGAACAGCGATGACCGCGACGCACGTCGCAGCGCCCCCGCTGCCGAGCGTCCCGCTTACGGCGACCGCGCACCTCGCGGTGACCGTAGCGAGCGCCCTGCTTACAACCGTGGTGAGCGCTCCGAACGCCCATCGTACGGAGCCCGCACGGAGCGTCCTCGTTACGAGCGCTCTGAGCGTCCCGCATACGGAGATCGTGCTCCACGCGGAGACCGTCCTTCCTACGGTGACCGTAGTGAACGCCCCGCGTATAACCGCGGAGAGCGTTCCGAACGTCCCGCATTCAACCGTGGCGGAGATCGCCCAGCATATGGTGACCGCACTGAGCGTCCTCGCTATGACCGCGATGCACCACGTGGTGAGCGCCCCTCTTACGGAGATCGTGCTCCTCGCGGTGACCGCAATGAGCGTCCTGCTTACAACCGTGGAGAGCGTTCCGAACGTCCTTCCTACGGTGAGCGTTCTGAGCGTCCTCGCTTTGACCGCGATGCACGTGGCGGCGACCGTCCCTCGTATGGTGACCGTAACGAACGTCCTGCATATAACCGTGGTGAGCGCTCCGAGCGCCCATCGTATGGAGACCGCAACGATCGTCCTGCACGTAACTTCGGCGGAGACCGTCCTCGTTACAACAAGGACGAAGCTCCACGTCGTTCCGCTTCTGACTTCTACCCTGCAAAGGACGAGAAGGCACGCTTCACTCCTGAGGAAGACGTCGTACTCGAGCGCCTCGAAGCACAGGCAACCACTGCTGCAGATGTTGATGGTGTGAGCTTTGCTGACCTCGGTCTTGGTGACAACATTTGCCGCCAGCTGGCTTCGATGGGTGCAGCGTCACCGTTCGCCATCCAGGCTGCAACCATTCCTGACGTTCTTGCCGGCAAGGATGTTTTGGGCCGCGGAAAGACCGGATCGGGCAAGACCATTGCTTTCGGTTCGCCTGTTGTTGAGCGATTGATGGAGAACAACGGTGGCAAGGACCGCAAGCAGGGTCGTGCTCCACGTGCTCTGATTATGGCTCCCACCCGCGAGCTCGCGATGCAGATTGATCGCACCGTGCAGCCCATCGCTCGCTCGGTTGGTCTCTTCACCACCACCATCTTCGGTGGTGTTCCTCAGCACAAGCAGGTGATGAGCCTGCGCCGTGGTGTGGACATCATTATTGCGACCCCTGGTCGCCTGGAAGACCTCGTTGAGCAGGGTCACATCGACCTTTCTCACATCACCATCACGGTGCTGGATGAGGCTGACCACATGTGCGACTTGGGCTTCCTCGAGCCCGTGCAGCGCATCTTGCGTGCCACCAAGGCTGATGGACAGCGTCTGCTGTTCTCGGCAACCTTGGACAAGGGTGTTGCCGCTATCGTGAAGGAATTCCTCAAGGATCCTGCAGTGCACGAAGTTGCCGGTGAAGACCAGGCGTCTTCCACCATTGACCACCGCGTCTTGGTTGTAGAGCACCGCGACAAGCCTTTCGTTATCGAGCAGCTTGCTTCTCGTGAAGGAAAGACTCTGATCTTTGCTCGCACCCGTGCCTATGCTGAGCAGCTTGCTGACCAGCTCGAGGATGCAGGTATTCCTGCAACCAGCCTGCACGGTGACCTCAACCAGTCACGTCGTACACGTAACTTGCAGCTGCTCACCAGTGGTCGCGTGAACGTGCTCGTGGCAACAGACGTTGCTGCTCGCGGTATTCACGTCGACGACATTGACCTGGTTATCCAGGCTGATGCACCAGATGAGTACAAGACCTACATGCACCGCTCCGGTCGTACCGGTCGTGCGGGAAAGCAGGGAACGGTGGTCACCATCATTCCTCGCACCCGCCAGCGTCGTATGAACGAACTCTTGGGCCGCGCAGAAATCTCAGCGGAGATGATTCCTGCTCAGCCAGGTGACGAGCTGCTCGACCAGCTCGCGTCATCGGCTGTCTAAGTCTGAAACAAAGAAGGGCCGCACCCCTTTCTTGGGTTCTAATGGTCGTTGCAACACTCCATCTTTTTGGAGGTTGCAACGACCATGTCTTTTACCCCGCCACCCA
>NZ_JAVWTF010000049.1:0-10633 GCF_036667855.1 Aurantimicrobium sp.
CCTGGCGAATCTTGTTTTCTGCGGCAAGAATCTCAACGGAGTCACCTTCGACGGTGATGGTGCGCTCAGGATCAAACGCCCGCGCATCGAGAGCAGCATCGTGAGCAATAGTAAGCAGGTCGAATTTGCCAATCTCGAGGGGACGCGTCTCATCCATGCGAGCGAGCTCGAGCAAGTCTTCAACCAGCGCACCCATTCGGATGGCTTCTTTCTCAATCCGCTCCATGGCCTGACCAATTTCTTCAGGCGTTTGGAGTGCACCCATGCGATACAGCTCTGCATAGCCGCGAACGGAGACCAGGGGAGTGCGCAACTCATGGCTGGCGTCACCGACGAAGCGCTGCATTTGGTCAATCGTGCGTGCACGGTCCGCGAAGGCACGGTCAATCCTGCCCAACATGATGTTGAGGGAGCGGTTGAGTCGCCCCACTTCAGTATTTGTGGGTGCCGTGGAGGGCAGACGCAAGCTCAAGTCACCATCGGCAATAGCAACCGCCGTGTCTTCCACTTCATGCAAGGGGGCGAAGGTCGTGGTGACCAAGAAGCGGGTGAGCAACGCTCCCACGATCACGATGGCAATACCGAGGCCTAAGAAGATGCTGAGGTAGGTGGTCATCAGCTTGTCCACGCCCGCGGTGGAAAGTGCAACAACGACGGTGCCGAGGGTGCCGGTGGCGTCATCGAAGGTCACGGGGACAGCAATGGCGTGAAAAAGTGTTCGGCCATTACTGGACCTCACCGGGAAAATGGCACCATCTAAGGTGGTGGCTTGATCAACCGTGATACCAGTTGCGAGCTGGGGACGGATAGCCTCAGGCTTGTCCGTCCAGTTTTGCTCCAGCAGCACACCACCAGCGCTATAGACCGCGTAGTAGTAGTCCGTGGGAGCTGTCTGATCGGTCGTACCTGTTTTGCTCAGGCGAAGCACGCTGGAGAGGTCCTGATGCACTGATTGAAGCTGGGTGTCCAGCTGCCCAATCAGGGCGGGCTTGAGCATCGCCATGGTTCCAATACCCGAAACCAGCAAACCGATTGTCAACAACAACACAGTGACGCCGGTCACCTTGGTGCGCAAGGAGATGGCGTTCCATCGGTCGTTGAAATTGAAAGGCATCAGTAGCAATCTAAGCAGGTTCTAGGTGGGGAAATGCTGAAAGGGCGAGACCGGGTGGTCTCGCCCTTAGGCATTGGAGGTGTGGGTGCTTAGGAAGCCTTGGCAACCTTGAGCATGTAGCCGAACCCACGCTTGGTGGCAATGAGGGGTTCGGTCGAGACGGCATCGAGCTTGCGACGCAGGTAGGAGACATATGACTCCACAATTCCAGCGTCACCGTTGAAGTCGTATTCCCAGACGTGGTCGAGGATCTGTGCCTTGCTCAGCACGCGGTTGGGGTTGAGCATGAGGTAACGCAGCAACTTGAACTCGGTGGGGCTGAGTTCAACCACAGCGTCGTTCACAACCACTTCGTGGGTGTCCTGGTCCATCGAGATTTCACCAGCACGGATCAGGGCTTCTTCATCTGCCTGCATGGTGCGGCGGAGGATGGCCTTGATACGAGCCACGATCTCATCGAGGCTAAACGGCTTGGTCACGTAGTCATCGCCACCGACGGTGAGGCCCATGATCTTGTCCTGGGTGTCGTCCTTTGCGGTGAGGAAGAGAATGGGTGCGGTATATCCGGCCGAGCGCAAACGCTTGGTCACGGAGAAACCGTTCATGTCCGGAAGCATCACGTCGAGCACGATCAGGTCGGGCTCTTCAGCGAGTACTGCCGAGATCGCGGCTGCGCCGTTGCCAACAGCCTGAACGTTGAACCCGGAGAACCGAAGACTTGTGGTCAGGAGGTCTCTAATGTTGGGTTCGTCATCAACTATGAGGATTCGTGGATTTTCCATGTCTCTAGTATCTGACTGTTTCCTGAATGTAACCTGAGAGTTTTTAGACAGCGAACTGTGCGCACGCTGAACTCAGGCGTATTCCCAGTAGTTAGGCGGGAAATTGGCAGAAAAGAAAAATTAGACGGTGTGACCGTCAACGATTTCGTAGGAATAGCCCTGCTCCGCAAGGAAGCGCTGGCGGTTCAAAGCAAAGTCCTGATCAACGGTGTCGCGGGCGACGAGTGTGTAGAAGGTTGCAGTGAAACCACTCTTCTTCGGGCGCAGGAGACGACCCAATCGTTGTGCTTCTTCTTGTCGTGAACCAAAAGCACCAGAGACCTGGATGGCCACACTGGCTTCTGGAAGGTCAACAGAGAAGTTCGCCACCTTGCTCACAACGAGCACAGGCTCACTGCCATCACGGAAGGCATTGAAGAGACGCTCACGTTCATCTACCGGTGTTGCTCCGGTGATCTCCGGAACACCGAGTGCGGCCCCCAGCTCAGCAAGCTGATCCAGATACTGACCAATGACGAGCACACGCTCACCAGGGTGGGCGGCAATGAGCTTCTTTGCAATCGCAATCTTCACGGGCGAAGTTGCTGCCAGGCGATAACGCTCGGCGTCGCTGGCTGCGGCATAGATCAGGCGCTCTTCGGGGTCGAGATCAATACGAATCTCTTTACATTCGGCAGGTGAGATGAAGCCTTCTTGCTCAATCTCTTTCCACGGCGCATCGAAACGCTTGGGTCCGATCAGGCTGAACACATCAGACTCGCGACCGTCCTCGCGCACGAGCGTGGCAGTCAAGCCCAGACGGCGACGAGCTTGCAGCTCGGCCGTCAGCTTGAACACGGGTGCAGGCAAGAGGTGAACCTCGTCATAAATAACCAAGCCCCAGTCGAGGGCATCTAAGAGAGCAAGGTGAGCGAACTCACCACCGCGCTTGGCGGTCAAGATTTGGTAAGTCGCAATGGTGACCGGCTTGATCTCTTTTGTTGCGCCCGAGTACTCCCCGATTTCATCGGGGGTGAGGGAGGTGCGCTTCAAGAGTTCATCACGCCACTGGCGTGCCGAGACGGTGTTCGTGACCAAGATCAAGGTGTCGGTTTTGGTGGCGGCCATGGCGCCCGCACCGACCAGCGTCTTTCCAGCACCACAGGGCAGCACAACAACACCCGAGCCACCTTCAAGGAAGTTCGAAACGGCCTTCTCTTGGTAGTGGCGCAGTGCCCAGCCGTCTGTGGCGAGGTCAATGTCATGGTGTGCACCGGGCTTGTAGCCGGCATTGTCTTCAGCGGGCCAGCCGAGCTTGAGCAGCTCCTGCTTGAGTTGTCCTCGTGCCCAGGCAGCTACTTCGTAACTGCCATCCTCACGCTTGCCCTCGAGCAAGGTGGTGACCTTCTTCGAGCGGGACACTTCAGACAGAACAGCAGCGTCAGTGCCTTTGAGAATCAGCGTGCCTTCGGCATCGCGCTCAATGGTCAAGCGACCATAGCGGTTCATAGTCTCCGCGATGTCGATGGTCACACTGGCAGGAACGGCATACTTCGAATACTTCTCGAGCGTGCCCAGAATCTCTTCTGCGGTGTGACCAGCAGCACGAGCATTCCACAACCCCAAGCGAGTAATGCGGTAGGTGTGAATGTGCTCGGGAGCGCGTTCAAGTTCGGCAAAGACAGCGAGGTCGTGACGAGCATCCGCGGCGTGCGGGTGTGCCACCTCGAGCAGTACTGAGCGATCGCTTTGAACGATCAACGGTCCATCGGGCATCTCTCTACGTTACTCCGGTTGAGAGGGTGCCCAGGACAGAGCTAGGCAGGGCGCACGGCAGTGATGTGAGAGGCAGGCAGAGTGCGCTCCACCTCAGTCGTGCGATCCAGGCAACGCAGACGACCGTTGGAGAAGCCCTTGGGTTCAATCGTGAACTCACGCTCACCATCTGGCATCGACACTGTCACCACAAGAATGCTCTTGTCTCTCACGGCAACATCGAGCTGACGAGCAATCCAGGTTGCATCATCGGTCGTTGCCGCTTCACGACTGCCACGCAGTCGTTGAACCAGAGCAACGTGAGGGCTGACGGGCTCAGGCTGAAGTTCAATACTGCGGCGGTGAACCGGAGCAGCAATGATCTTGCCGGAGGCGTCCTCCAACTGCGCTGGATATTTCGCATCCAGCAGGGCATTGAGAACAATGCCCGCAGAGATGGCGGTCTGGAGAGAATCTTCCGACACTGGACGAAGTCCTAGTGAGTGCAGGGAGTGATCAGCATTGATGGTGCGCAAGACAAGGAGGTCCTGTGCCTTGACCACAGTGTTGCCGTTGACCTCCCGCACGCGAATGGTGCCAAAGCGTTCACCCAGGTCAGTGATGAAGTAACTCACGGCCTGAGGAATATCGGTGGCAGCTAGAGAAGTGAGGTGATCCAGGATCTGCTGCGCAGAGGTGCCCTGCGCAAGCAGGTGGTTGGTTCCTTGCGCGGAAATGCGGAAGGTGGTGGCTAGCCCTCTGGACTCCACCACACACAGCTGACGCATGAAGACGTCATCGGCTGGTGTGAGTGGGCCAGGTGCCACGACGGTGAAGTCGTGCTGCACAAACACGTGCTCTGCAAAGGGGGGAACAACAGCAGTAATTGCTGCGGTGACGCCCTTCCAGTTTCCGGCCAATACTTCTCGGCCCACAGCAGTCACGGTGCCTACATGAGAGAGGCCAAGCAATTCTGCTTCACTCAGGCGCTCGTTAAGGTCACCATCGAGCCAGTCGTGACCGAGGGGATAGTGAACCTCGAGCCACGCATGCAACTCAGGACCCCAGTTAGATTCTGTGCTGAGGATCTTTTGCAAGTGGGTGCCAAGGTGTTCCGACCACGCTGTGGTCACAGCAAGCCAGCGCTGAGCCAGCGGAAGGTGGAGCCAGTCATCGAGTTTCTCGGTGGCCATCCACCAGCCACTGTTCTTTGCCAGGATGCCCGAGAGTTTTCCCAACGCAAGAAGAGCGGTGGGAGTGATCTCTGCGCTGGGCATCAAAGGTGCCAGGCGCTGTGAATCTTGTGCGCTGAGACCACCTCGTGCCAGTTCCTTCACATGGTGAGACTCGATAGATCGAGCAAGTTCATCTAGAGAAGTAATTGCAGAGAGTGCTGTTTCAAGAGCTGCAACATCGCGGAGCTCCGAACCCTTCTCCGGCTTGCTGGGCTTGTCTGCTGTGGCAGGGACAAGCTTCTCGGTGGCGCTGAGGATGACAGCACTGACTTCGGGGTAGAGCTCGAGCTTCTTTCCCTCAGAGCCCAGAAGTGCCTGCTCAAGCGTGGTGGTGAGCTCGGGATCTGCAGCGGTCTTGCCGGTGCTGGCAAGTTCACGCAGCTGAAGCAATTGCTCCAGCGGAAGCCTGCGCACGGCACTGAGGATGGAATCCTCCGTCAGCAGGGCGTCCGCTAAATCAAAGTAATCCTTGATGGCCGTGCTGTTGGTCAGGCGGGTTGAGGCAAGCTCTGAAAGCTGCTCATCGGTCAGCGCGCGCAGGCGCTTAGAAAGTTCTAACGAGGAAGACACAGGCTCCTACTTGCCTGTAGGCGAGTTAACGAGAACCCGCAGATGCGTCGCGGCGGCGACGAACCATATTGATGATGAGCAGAGAGACCATCAGGATGAAGCCAATCGGAAGGCCGATGCCGGGCAGAACCAATACAAACGTGCCGAAAGAACTGGTGAGATCCAGGTTCGTAATACCCGCGGTCACAATAGCCAGAAAAGCGAGAATGGATACTCCCACAATGGCTACGACCATGGTTCCCAGAATGCGTTCGAGACGTGTTGCTTCGTATGTGTCCTCTGTTGCCATACCTCTAAGGATAGGTGCCTTCTGTTACCTCTGAGTAAACTGGGGGTTGCACCAATCGCAGGAGGAAAAAATGCCAACCGGCAAAGTGAAGTTTTACGACGAGGAAAAGGGCTTCGGCTTTATTTCTACCGACGACGGCCAGGAAGTCTTCCTGCACGTTTCCGCCCTGCCCGAAGGTGCGAAGGTTCGCCCTGGCTCACGCCTTGAGTTTGGTGTTGCCGAAGGCAAGCGTGGAGCACAGGCACTCTCTGTCCGCGTGCTCGAGACTCCTGCAGGTCGCGAGAAGCTTGACCGCAAGCCTGCAGACGACATGTCGATCATTGTGGAAGACCTCGTCAAGCTGCTCGACGGTATTGGCAACAACCTCAAGCGCGGCAACTACCCCGACAAGGCACACAGCAGCAAGATCGCTGCTCTGCTGCGTCGCGTAGCAGACGACTTTGATGTCTAAGCCATTCCCCACTCTCACTGCATCCCACCAGCGCTTGGCGCTTGCTGCGCTGCACGAAATCACCACGCCTGAAAGCATTGGTGAGCTTGAGGTAGAGACCATCGACCACGATGGCATTGCTACCTTGCAGTATCACTGCAAACTCGATGGCTATCCCAACTGGGTGTGGAATGTCTCACTGGCAACCCTCGAAGGCGAAGAGCCCACCGTGATGGAGGCAGAACTGCTTCCTGCCGAGGGTGCACTCGTTGCTCCCGAGTGGGTTCCTTGGTCAGTGCGCTTGGCAGAATTCCTCGAAGCTCAGAAGCAGGCAGCTGCTGCCGGTATTGCGCTCGATGAACAACTTCCCGAAGGTTTGCTTGACCTCGCCGAGGGTGCTCTCGATGGCACCATTCTCGACGATGAACTCGAAGACCTCGATGACTCGGATGCTGATGACAGCGACGAGGAAGACGACGACGACCTCGACGATGACGAGGACGACGAAGAGGACGACGAGGATGAGGAAGATGACGACGAGGAACTCGTCTCAGCTCCTACACACGGCGGAGATATCGACGGAGTCGATATTGATGACCTCGACGACAGCGCAGAAGATTCTGACGCTGACGACGAGAACTAACCTCTAGAGGCGCTCGAGTACGTACTCGATTGACGCAATCAGCGCGGCAACGTCGCTGGGCTCAATCGCGGTGAACGTAGCCACGCGCAGCTGGTTGCGTCCGAGCTTGCGGTAAGGCTCGGTGTCCACGATGCCGTTGGCGCGCAGCACCTTGGCAATGGCCGCAGCGTCGATGTCGTCATTGAAGTCGATGGTGACGACAACCTGTGAGCGGTGCTCGGGGTTGGTCACGAAGGGGGTGGCGTAGTCCACCCGGTCTGCCCAGTTATAGAGCAGGTTGGACGATTCCTTAGTGCGGGCATCTGCCCAGTCCAGACCGCCAGAAGCATTTATCCAGTTGATCTGCTCTTCGAGCAGGACCAGCGTTGCAACGGCAGGGGTGTTGAGGGTCTGCTCGAGGCGAGAGTTGTCAATGGCGTTCTTCAGGCTCAAGAACTCAGGGATGTAACGGTCTGTGGCAGCGATGCGTTCCACGCGCTCGATTGCTGCGGGAGAGAAGAGTGCAAACCACAGGCCACCATCTGAAGCAAAGTTCTTCTGTGGAGCGAAGTAGTAGACATCGGCCTCAGCAGCGTCAATCTTGATTCCGCCTGCAGCGCTGGTGGCATCGACCACGGTGAGCGCACCGGCGTCGCCGTGAACGCGCTTGACGGGGGACATCACACCGGTGGAGGTTTCGTTGTGTGCCCAGGCATAGGTGTCGATGCCCGCCTTGGCAACAGCATCTGCGCGAGAACCGGCAGGGGCGTTGATCACGTCGGGAGCGGTGAGCCAGGGAGTCTTCGCTGCGGCAGCAAACTTGCCACCGAATTCACCGCAGACCATGTTCTGGCTCTGCTTCTCAATCAGAGAGAACGCAGCAGCATCCCAGAATGCGGTGGAGCCACCATTGCCGAGGAGAACTTCGTAGCCATCAGGCAGGTTGAAGAGTTCACTCAGGCCAGAGCGCACGCGACCAACCATGTTCTTGATCGGTGCCTGGCGGTGGCTGGTGCCGAGCAGTTGTGCACCAATCCCAGCAAGAGCTGCCACCTGTTCGGGGCGAACCTTGGAAGGTCCGCAGCCGAAACGGCCGTCAACGGGAAGAAGTTCGCGGGGGATGGTGATCTCAGCCATGAATCAATTCTAGGGTTTGGTCACTACCCCGAAATTCCCCTACTCCCGCGCGAGTAAAGTAGTGAGCATGACAGATCTGATCGACACCACGGAGATGTATCTGCGCACCATCCTCGAGTTAGAGGAAGAGAACATTGTTCCCTTGCGTGCGCGAATCTCTGAACGTGTGGGCCACTCCGGTCCCACGGTGTCTCAGACGGTGGCGCGCATGGAGCGCGACGGACTTGTCTTGGTTTCGGATGACCGGCACTTAGAGCTCACCGCAGAGGGTCGCTCGAAGGCTGTGCACGTCATGCGCAAGCACCGCCTCGCCGAGCGTCTGCTCAGCGACATCATTGGCCTGGAGTGGGAGTTCGTCCACGACGAAGCCTGCCGCTGGGAACACGTGATGAGTGACAAGGTGGAGCGTCGCATCATGGAGATGTTGGGCAACCCCACCGAGTCTCCCTATGGCAACCCCATCCCCGGCTTGGAAGAGCTGGGTATTGAACCCGCCGAAGGCTTCATGGATGGCGTGGCCAACCTGCTGGATCTGCTCCAGGCCTCGGGTGAGCTCAGCACTGGTGTTGTTCGACGCTTGGGTGAACCTGCACAGATCAGCCCCGAGACCCTGGCTGAATTCGCTCAATCGGGGCTCATTCCGGGCTCCACTATTTCCTTCAAGCGAGATGGTGACCGCGTCCGCGTCTCTGCCACAGGATTCACAGGTTCCCTCGATTTACCACTAGATGTAGCGGTCCACATCTTCGTTGAACACAGCTTGTAGTAATTTGCCCGTTACCTTTTTGTGATTTTGTCGTGTCGCTGATGTGACTTTTGGGCTCACTTCCCGTAGTCTGGTGAAGCTTTATAGCCACCAAAGGGTTACAAAGCCACATAGCGAGACGTCCCAACCCCCGTCTCTCGATATGTGAAACGAAGCAAATTTTGCATCGTGACGGGGTAAGCAACCTAGCTTGTTGGGGCGCCGGAGGTTATACCTTGGCCGAATTAGGTAACGACGAATTCTCGTCACGCCGTGAGCGCAAGCTCGCGGAAAAGAAATCACTTCGCAAGTCTGCACGCTCTTTCGCATCCTCTGCACGTGAGCGCGGCACTGCACTCGTTTCTGCTGCCCAAGAGGTAGCTGCAGTAAAGCCTGTTCTTCGCACCGCTCGTCCCGCACGCACCGAAAACACAGGTCGCAACTGGGCTCGCGCTGGCGTGATGGCAGTGGCTCTCGGCCTGATGGCCACCTTCTCGATTCCTGCGTATGCAATCGACTCCAGCGATCACGTTGACGTTGAGGCATACAAGGCACAGCTTGCTGCAGAAGCTCAGGCACTGATTGTCTCCGGTGATTCTGCCGTTTCCGCAAGCCGTGACGGTTACTCCACCGCTGCAGCTGTGACAGTTGCTTCTGCTGCACGTGCATCTTCTTCCGCACGCGTTTCTGTTGATGTCTCCGGAATCGCATCGAACTCTGCTCTACTCAACACTGCTTTGAACCTCGTCGGCATGCCTGGTGACTGCACCGCATTCGTTGAGCAGGCTCTGCGTAACCTGGGTTACTCGGTTCCTGACCTGGGCCCCATGCAGTTCGGTGGCTATGGCACTGTCTTCAGCGACCCCAACCAGGTTCAGCCTGGTGACATCATGATGCGTGGTAACCACGTCGCTATCTATGCAGGTAACGGCCTGGCAGCTCAGGGTGGAATTGGTGGAACCTCTGTTCTTTCCTCCATCTCCGCTGATCCATACAGCTACGCACTCTTCGTTCGCGTCGGCTAAATACCGACCTTGCGTTCGGGTTAACTCCCGATAACGATTCGGCGTGCCTGCTAGCGGTTTGCGGTGTGCGCTCAATACTCTGAACTCAAGCATTAAGTGCGGAGGGTTCATGAAACTTCACGAACGAATAGGTGAGCGTCTACGCGCACGTCTTCTCTAGGGCATTGTCGGCAACGACAGTGCCCTTGTGTGTTTCTCGGGAACCTTCACACTTCTTGTGACCATTCGGCAAGCAGCCTGCACGCCATGCAGGCCCCAACTCGAAAGGCCCCACCGTGCGCACCTTGGTACTCAACGCAGGATATGAACCACTCGCGATCGTCTCTTTCAGACGAGCGTTGATGCTGGTGATGAGCCAGAAAGCCACGGTGCTCAAAGCAGATGCCGACCACCCGGTCGAAGCCATCTCGGCACAGTTTGACCGCCCCTCGGTCATCGTCCTCTCGCGCTACGTGCGCGTGCCCTATGCCAGACGAGTGCCGCTCACCCGACGTGGAGTGTTGCGTCGAGACGGCCACCACTGTGCTTACTGCGGCAAGAGTGCCAACACGATTGACCACGTCATCCCGAAGTCTCGCGGGGGAGCAGAGTCCTGGGAGAACCTGGTGGCCTGCTGCTTCAAGTGCAACAACATCAAGTCCGATCGCACGCCTCAGGAAATGGGCTGGCGCCTGAGGATTACTCCTCGCATGCCTGCTGGCCCCAGCTGGTTCGCCATGGGTCTTGATCACCGGGACACTGCCTGGGATGACTATCTAGCACCAGCAGCCTAGATAACTCCAGCGCTTAGACTGGAGTAACGCCTCTGTAGCTCAATGGAAGAGCATCTCCGTCCTAAGGAGTTGGTTGGGAGTTCGAGTCTCTTCAGGGGCACCAGAGAACGCTTACTAGAACTAAAGTCCCTTTCCACGGTCTCTAGTTGGTCTTCTCTAGTCGTTCCAGAATCCAGC
>NZ_JAVWTF010000050.1:0-10317 GCF_036667855.1 Aurantimicrobium sp.
ACACAGTAGTGGGACTGAACTACACCTACGGCCCCGAAGCGACATATCCCACCGCGGTTTTTGAACTCAACCAAGCACACCAGTTCTTGCTAGACAACGCTGAGAAGTTCCATATCGACCCCAGCAAGATTGTTCTCGCAGGGGACTCAGCCGGAGCACAGCTTTCAAGCCAACTTGCGGCATTGATTACCAATCCTGATTACGCCAAGGAAATGGATTTCACCCCTGCGCTTTCTCCTGAGCAACTTCAAGGTGTTGTGCTCAATTGTGGCGTGTACCAACTCACGTCGTTGATTGGTGCCAAGGGAATCCTGGGCTGGGGAGACGATGTATCACTGTGGGCATACACCGGAGACCGTGACATCACCACCTCACCAGCAATGGCTCAAATGTCGACGATTAACCACGTGACCAGCAACTTCCCTGCCACGTACATCTCTGGCGGAAACGCAGACCCTCTCACGGCCGAGAACTCCAAGCCTTTTGCAGCGAAGCTGCAATCTCTTGGCGTGAATGTCACAGAACTCTTCTGGCCTGCTGACTACACCCCACCTTTGCCCCACGAATATCAGTTCAAGCTGAATCTTGATGCAGCTCAGACTGCTCTGAATGAGACACTCTCGTTCCTGAACGAGAGAATTGGTTCCTCCACAGATTAATTTCCCTTGGCGAAAATGTCCGTGGTACCTGCAATTGTTATGAAATGCAGGCCAAACCGAGCGCAATTGTCTATGTAGACGCGTTCAATCTTTATTACGGCTCACTTTTGGGCACGGAATACAAATGGGTTGATTTAGAAGCGCTCTTTGACAGGCTTCTTCCTGACTATAAGGTCAAAGAAATTTACTACTTCACTGCCCAATTACAAGCGAAAGCAAACCCGCGCGATCCCGGCGCACCTCTGAGGCAAAAAACGTATTTGAATGCATTGACAACACTCAAGAGAGTGAAGGTCGTTTTCGGAAATTTCATGGTCCACCCCTCATCTGCGCCAAAAAGAAGGAAATCACGTATTTGGGGAATCAAAATGCCCAAAACTTGGTCTTTCGGTCGCGGGGTCAAGATTTGGAAAGTGGAAGAAAAGGGTTCTGACGTTTCTCTCGGCACCCGCATGACCCTCGACGCTGCCAGAAGCGAAGCTGACCTCTACGTCATGGTTTCAAGTGATTCTGACCTTGCGCCCACGGTGGAAATGATCCGCTTAGAGACACAAGCAAAACTTGCGCACATTCCGCCACATCCAAAACTGAGTAAACGTCTCAATGCATGTGATTTTGAATTCACTGTCAGGATTTCCCGTGGCGCATTGCGCGAGTCTCAACTACCCAGCAATGTGATTCTTCCAAAAACCGGCGCAGTTATTTCAAAACCATCCGGCTGGTAAAAAATAACGCCCCGAGTATGCTTCGGGGCGTTAGGCCCAACGACGAAACGTTGGGGGATGTAAGAAAAATATAACAGACTGGACTGACATTTCGGTGAGTTGCCAAAAATAGTGGAAAACTAAGCGCTCAAACGCTTTCTGTGAAATCTGCCTTGCTTCACAGCAGTAACCCCTGTTTCTTGGCTGAATAGTCCAGCTAGCTTCTGAAACTGCTTTCTCAGCTTGCTGTTCTTTGCCGCACTACTCAGTGCTCTCCCCGTCGCATAAGTCGACGTCATTGCCTTGTCATCTGCGACGAGTTCGTGAACCTCATGCAATCCAGCAAATCGGCTCAACGTAGAAGCTGCTTGGGCAGAACCCCTGGCATCAAGCCCCGAACGAACTTTGTTGAGCACAATCACGCGGAGTGATTCAGGGAATTCCTCCACGAGTACATCATGTGCTCGAATAAACCGAGCTATGCCTAGCGCATCAGCAGATGCCACTTCCACGATGCAGTCGGCATGCTTCAACATCGTCAAAGTGGACGCATTACGTCGTGGCGCAAAGAGATCGCTCGTGATCTCTTCATCTGTTTCGAGATTGAAGCCCACGTCCACCACGATGGCGTCGAAATTCTCTCGAACCACCCCGATTACTTTTCGCACACGTTCAGCAGAAAGTTCAGGCCAGCGATCTGGTCTCACAATCCCGGAGAGCACGGACAAATTGTGAACACCGGTGTTCACCAGGTGACACAGGCGTTCAATCTCAGCGAGGGTGAGCTGGTCAGACTCTGCCAATCGACATACAGCAGCAAAGCCTGCTGCTTCATCGACCAGCCCCAGCATGGGAGCTATGGCTCCGCCATAACTATCAGCATCGATAAGAAGTACTCTCTGGCCTTGCTCAGCCAGTTCTGCTGCCAGGTTGATGGCAACAGTAGTGCGACCAGGAGCACCGGTGGGACCCCAGACGGCGATGAGCCGAGACATTAGGCCTTACCCCGACTGGGAACGAGAGAAATGGCATCCCCATTGGCTTGAGATTCGAGAAGTGCTGCGACCTTAGACTGGGGAACCACGATCTCGACGCGCACTCCGCCGTTGGAGGAAGCAAGTCCAGTGGCTTCTGTGATGTGAGCAATCTGAGCACCAGAGATGATCACTGCGGGAGGGCCGAAGACTCCCTGACCTACCGCCATGGATGCCCACACATCAACGTTGGAACCAACAACAGCATCTGACGAGAGAGGAACGTCAAGCTGGACCACCACGTTCGTGGTGGCGACCTGCTTGGCCGTTCCCACTGCGCTGACGGGCACAAGTTCTCCAGCGCTGACAGCCTTGGTAACCACAGCACCCTGCGTGAGCCCGGAGGCATCCAGATAGGCCGAGCTAGACTTCCCGAGTTTCACATCCGTGAGGACCAGATCAGATTTTTGCAGCACATGGCCAGGGGTCAGAGATTTCGCTGCGGCATACACACTGGTGGTGTTATCTGCTGCGGTCACCAGTGCAAAACCTGCCAGAGCAGTAATGACGACAATGGCGATGCCAATTATGAGCCGCAGGTCGAGGCGGCGAGAGGTTGAGTGAGTCATGACAAGCATCTTCTCTAAAGTGCTGTGAACTCTGCTGTAGTTATCCACAGATTGTTCTTTGGCAGGTTTTGCGGGCTCAACGTTTCATATTGTGTGGATATGAATGATTTTGACTCTACTGATGTGAATATGGACCGTTTTCTCACCGTTGCTGAAGCTGCAGAACTTCTCAAAGTTTCTGCTGCCGACGTGCACGAACTCATCGACTCTGGTGAGCTTCACGGCTTTCGAGTGGGAAAGCGAGGTCCCTGGCGCATACAGCATGACGTGTTGGATCAATTCGTCGTGGATCAACATGAACTTGCACGGAGAAGTGCACTCTGGAACAGCACTCTGTCTTCCGCCTCCAATATCACTGAGCTCTAGCTCAGTGATATGTGTTGTTTAAGTTCGCGCACCACATCTTCGGCAAGGATAGAACTAGCCAAAGCCACTTGAGCGGGGTTTCCCACGAGTGTTTCTGCCCGCCCAGCCATGACACTCCCCAATGATTGTGGACCCTGGGCAAACAATCGATCCAAGAGCTCAAGTGCTTCTAACGAAACTTGTTTGGCGAGTTCGTCAGTGATTAAGCTTTTGAATTTCTGGACTAACTCAGCGGTCGGAACTGCCCTCAATATCCGATAGATGTCATGCGCGTCTTTGTCATCCAGGCGACTGTCATGATTCTCTCGATCTGCAATTTTATGAAGTTTAGCTACGAGTAACCCGGCAGGCCCCGCCACTTTGACGCTGAATGATCTCGTGTCAGAAGCATGAAGAGAGTGAATGTGTTGATAGTCAAAATCGACGAGAGTTGCTTCAATCCCACGTGTTTTCCTCATTGATTTATCGCCGTGAGGTGGCAATCTCACCCCACGCCTTCCATTCCCCGCTAGTAAGGACGGGACCATGAGATCTACAGGTATTCCAGCTGGACTAATCCACGTTCCAGGCGAATCAGCGAGGCTGGGCATGAACCCTGCAGAACGCATTGCATTTTCAATCAAAGGCTCATTGGAAAGTTCGCGAGGATCTACAGCAAGATCTCCATCTGTGGTTATTTCAGCAAGAGCCACATCGGTTAACGCGCCGGTATGTGAGTACACAGCTTGTGCGCCAATCACAATTATCGAATCCCGATGGTCACCCAGGGCTTCCAGCGCATCAAGTAACGCCAATCGCGCAGTTACGACCTGAGAATCAGGACTTTCGCCAAAGCTGTTCATGAGCCGCCATCCAATCCATGAGTGCTTCTGCTTCGGTAGGGCCTCGTCCTGGACTACCCAAGAGATCAGCCACCACCTGAGTGGGAGCAGCCACTCTTAACCCATCATTGTTGTTGCTAGCACCCTCCACTAAGACTTTGAAGGCTGGCTTCACCAGCACCACATTCGCACCCTCGGGTGCTGGTCTCAAGTTGTATTTCTCTGCAAAATACTCTGGATCAGAGACGTAGAAAGTAGCTAAACGTGTGGGCGAAACAGTCTCCCAGGATGAGGTGGCACAAGATCCGGTAGCAACGTAATCTTTTTGATCTTCTTGCCCCAACATCTCAAGTAGTCCATCAATACCTCGTGGAGCAATCCACGTCGACGTCTTGTTTGTGGATAGAAACCCATAATCTTGACTCCATCGCAGGAGTAACTTCTGCCAATCACGAACGGCATATCTTGAAGCTTCATCCTTGGTAATGAGGTTTTCTCTTTCAAGAAATTCAACAACTCGATACACCGAGCCTGTTGCTGATTCAGAAAGTTCAACAAGCTCACGAATCTTCCATGGTCCTGCGTAGTCAAGAAGTGCTCTCACTACCTTTGCGGCAGGCTCTCCACGAAGTGTCCCCATGGGGCGTCCTGGTTTTTTCCAGGGGTTGTTATTTGATCCACGATCACTGATGAACATGTCGGGAGAACGAGTCTCTATTCTGAGATTTCCTGTGAAATCTAAATAGGAAATATTTCGCGAAGACAATGCCTCGCGGACGCTTGCGGGTAAGTATCTAGAAACAACCAGAATGTTTTCAATACTGGAAAGAGACGTCATTTTGGTGGCATCTTCAACCAGCCGTGGAACATCTCTCAGTTCAACTATTTGCTTGACCAATAGGCCCAGTGTGCATTTCTGGCCACTCGGACTTATTACTTCCAATACCTCTTTTGGTTCGGATCGTTTTCCTTGAAGCCCCTCTGAACAATATGCCCTCCACCCAATTGGCAAACGACTTTGCAGCTGAGAGACAGTCCCTCGCAGCATTTCAGATTCTGTAGCCGGTGCTTCTCCGATATTTCCGCTCATGTTCAGATAATAGCATTATTCAGCCGTCGGTTGAAACAATTAATTATCTGAACATTAACTATTCAATTCTGGCGAAGAACAGGTCTCGAAGTGGCAGCAGGTGCCTCGAGCCGTCACTACTGACATCAAGATGATCTGCTCCAACCTGGTCGAGAGTTCCTTGAAACTTTCCCTGCGCCGTGAAGAGCATGACTCTTTTTCTCCGTCTACTCACATCTCGTAGCACGAAGGCAAAGTTCACCTTCTCTGCCAACCGAGAACTCCGTGAGAGTTCTCTCAAGTCGTGATCAGAGACTTCGCCTACAGGTGTACCGAGACTTTCCTTCACGTACTCCTGTGGGATTCCCACACTGCTGAGTGCGTGAAGAGCGAGAATCAATGGCCCGCGAATATCTGACGGCTCCAGCACCTCAATTGCCGCCCAGTCCTTGCCCACGTTCTTAATCTGGAGCGTTAATCCTCTGCCATCTTTGGTGAGGGCCGTCAGAACAGATGCGGGGTTGGCCTGATGAAGTGCCCGCAGGCGCTCTCGAAGTGTCAGCTTCGCGCGCCGTTCTCGCTCTTCATCGTCGAGGCGGTTGATGAGCTCTGCATCGAGTTCACGTTCGAGCTGATTTTCTAAATCTTGGAAAAGGATGTCGAAGTCCATAGCAAGCGAAGCTAAAGAGCGAACCTGTGAATCTGCTGGAGTTATCCACATGTTTCCTGAGAAATAGACTTTCGATCTATTTTCCATGTCACAGTGTTGACATGAATACCGCACCCGCATTCCCTATAACTCGCACTGGCTTCGTCAACGATGACTTCTTTGGCCACCAGCACACCGCAACCTCGGCACTTCCCGATCCGCAGCCGATGGTGGAGAACCTGGCGCGCAGCGTGATGGAAATTCTTGCTGGGTGTCGTGACCTCGAGCAGATTTCTCGCTGGGTCACCGATGACGTCTATCGAAACCTGCTCCAGCGCGTACACATCTCGCGTCGAGCACGTGCGGTGAAGAAGCAGCCCGTGGTCCTGCCCACTTTTGGCCTGGGCCGCACGATCATTACCCATCCAGTGGATGGCGTGATTGAGTCGGTGGTCATTGTGCATGGCAAAGCCCGCACACGTTCCATCGCTATTCGCTTGGAAGGTATGGATGGCCGCTGGCGAGCAACCGCGATTCACGTTCTCTAAGCCTTTACTGCAGGCAATTCTTTGTTGTATCGCTTGAACAGAATGGCGACACGTATCGCGGACTCACTCACGATGGTGAGTAAACCAACGGTAATCAAGAGGCTTGCAAAGTAGTTGGAAAAATTGCTGTTTTCTGAAACCGTTTTGACGATGACCAAGAATACAAGGGCGATGTATTCCGCGCCGCTATTTCGAAGAATCACGGCCTTCTTTTCACGCAAAGGCCGAACCCACATGATCCGTGTTCGATAACGGGCGAAGAAGTAACCCAGCACAACCCCGACACCACCGGCAACCCAGTGCCAGACATCACGGGAAAGATCATCCCAAAGAACTACACCAATGAAGAGAACTTCAAATACGGGATCAAGGATGGCGAGCCACAATAAACTCACGTATTCCTTCTTGGGTAAATGAAGGACTTTCTTGCCGTAATTTCTCGCTTTGAGGTCAAAAATGACCATCACAAGTATTAATGGAGAAAGCCAAGCTAGCAGCAGCCAGTCATTCTCCATGAAGTGATTCTAAGTTGAATCCCTGGTGGGAGATAGCAATCCGAAAGAGAATTACTTCTTCTTTCGGCGTTCTGCGCGGTTACCTGCAGGAGCACCACCGGTCGATTGACCGAATGCGCCACGTCCGCCACCTGTTGGGCCAACTGGACGGTTGTCCTCAGGAACAATCTGGCGGCCGTTGTCTGCAGCCTGCTGAGCACGAGCAGTCTCTGCCTGCTCAACACGACCCTTGTCGTCTCGAACCTCGACGTGACCATCCTCAGAAGGCGCGGTGTAGCTCAGGTGGGCATTGGCGTCTTCAGACTGTTCCAGGCCCTTAGCAGCGATGCTGGGGTGCTGTGGGTCGCCCTCAGCGGCGTTGACCTGGACTTCGAGGTTGAATAAGAAGCCAACAGATTCAGCCTTGATAGCGGCCATCATGCCCTGGTAGAGAGCAAAGCCTTCACGCTGGTACTCGACCAGTGGGTCACGCTGTGCCATGGCACGCAGACCGATGCCGTCCTTGAGGTAGTCCATCTCGTAGAGGTGGTCACGCCAGCGACGGTCCACCACGGAGAGAACAACGCGACGCTCAAGCTCACGCATGGCAGTTTCACCCAGTGATTCCTCACGACGAGCGTAGGCAACAACGGCATCCGACTGGATCTCGCGACGCATGAACTCCTTGTTCACGCGACCCTTGTTTCCAGCTTCCTGGATTACCTCGTCGATGGTGATGCCCACGGGGTAGATGGTCTTGAGCTCTGCCCAGAGAGCGTCGAAGTCCCAGTCATCTCCATTGCCTTCAGAAGTGTGAACGGCAAGAACTTCGTCAATGACGTCTTCGAGGAATGCGAGAACGCGATCCTTGAGGTCATCGCCCTCAAGGATGTGTGCACGGTCAGAGTAGATCGCTTCACGCTGACGGTTAAGAACGTCGTCATACTTCAGGACGTTCTTACGCATTTCAGCGTTACGAGCTTCAACCTGAGACTGTGCAGAGCGAATAGCGCGCGACACAATCGCTGACTCGATCGCAGTGTCATCAGGAATGTTGCTGCGCGTCATGATGGCTTCAGCAGCACCCGAGTTGAACATGCGCATGAGGTCATCAGTGAGCGAGAGATAGAAACGGCTCTCACCGGGGTCACCCTGACGTCCGGAACGACCACGCAGCTGGTTGTCGATACGACGCGACTCGTGACGCTCGGTGCCGAGGACGTAGAGTCCACCAGCTTCAATGACCTTGTCAGCTTCGGCTTGGACGCCTTCCTTCACCTTGGTGAAGGTGGCTTCCCATGCAGCTTCGTACTCTTCTGGAGTCTCAGCTGGGTTCAAGCCCTGTGAAGCAAGTGCGGTTACGGTGAGGTGCTCAGCGTTTCCACCGAGCATGATGTCGGTACCACGACCGGCCATGTTGGTGGCTACGGTGACAGCACCCAAACGACCAGCCTGAGCAACAATCGCTGCTTCACGGGCGTGGTTCTTGGCGTTGAGGACTTCGTGCTTGATGCCCTTCTTGGCCAGAAGCTTGGAGAGGTATTCGCTCTTCTCAACCGAGGTGGTACCAACCAGAACAGGCTGGCCCTTGGCGTGACGCTCAGCAATGTCGATGGCGACCTGCTCAAACTTGATCACTTCGTTCTTGTAAACAAGGTCAGGCTGATCGACACGTGCCATGGGCTTGTTGGTGGGGATAGGAACCACACCAATCTTGTAGGTGCTCATGAATTCGCCGGCTTCTGTTTCAGCCGTACCGGTCATACCGGAGATCTTCTCGTAGAGACGGAAGTAGTTCTGCAAGGTGACAGTAGCCAAAGTCTGGTTCTCGGCCTTAACCTCAACACCTTCCTTGGCTTCAATGGCCTGGTGAATACCTTCGTTGTAGCGACGACCAGCCAAGATACGGCCGGTGTGCTCATCCACGATGAGTACTTCGCCGTTCATCACGACGTAGTCCTTGTCGCGCTTAAACAGTGCGATGGCCTTGAGGGAGTTGTTCAGGAACGAGATCAGCGGGGTGTTTGCCGATTCGTAGAGGTTATCGATACCGAGGTAGTCCTCAACCTTTTCAATTCCTGGCTCAAGAACACCTACGGTGCGCTTCTTCTCGTCGACTTCGTAGTCAACGCCAGCTTCCAACGTGGTGGCGATCTTGGCAAACTCAGTGAACCAACGGTTTGCTTCACCCGAAGCAGGACCAGAAATAATCAGTGGCGTACGAGCCTCATCGATGAGGATCGAGTCGACCTCATCGACGATGGCGAAGAAGTGTCCGCGCTGAACTTTGTCAGCAGCACTCCAGGCCATGTTGTCGCGAAGGTAGTCGAAACCAAACTCGTTGTTGGTTCCATAGGTAATGTCGCACAGGTACTGCTCTCGACGAACAGCAGGAACCTGACCTGCGGTGATCACACCGGTTGTCATACCCAGGGCGCGGAAGACGCGACCCATGAGCTCCGACTGGTAGCTAGCCAGGTAATCGTTCACGGTTACGACGTGGACGCCACGACCCGCAATGGCGTTGAGGTAGGCGGGAAGGGTAGCGACCAGAGTCTTACCTTCACCAGTCTTCATTTCGGCAATGTTGCCGAGGTGCAGGGCAGCACCACCCATGAGCTGAACATCGAAGTGACGCAGGCCGATAGTGCGGCGTGCTGCTTCGCGCACGGCAGCAAAAGCTTCAGGGAGCATGTGGTCGAGGGATTCTCCCTCGATGTAACGCTTGCGGAAATCAGTGGTCTCAGCACGAAGCTCTTCATCGGTGAGGTTGATGAAGCCCTCTTCGAGTTCGTTGACGGCCTTAGCCAGGTTCTCGAGCTTACGAAGGGTTCGACCTTCGCCCATGCGCAGGACCTTGTCAAGAATGTTAGCCACGTATATCTCCGGAAGTTGTGTGCGCAGTAAGCGCTAAGGGCGGTCCACACGCATGCGTGTAAGACCGCCCTCAATGCTACCGGGAATGAGCTTTCCCCGCCTGTACGAAGCCTGTAGACGGGGTGAACGTTAACCGTTAAGCCGCTGGTGACGGAATGATGGCGTGCTCTCCCGTTTTCACGCGTTCCAGGTCTTCAGGGGTGGCAGGAACGATGTCCAGCTGAGCAAAGGCGTCAGCGCTTGCTTCGTGGATAGAGAGGGGCTTCTGGTGACCGTTGTGATGAATCTTCTTCTTGTCTCGTGCCCGACGAAGCTGTTCCATCATGCGACCCATGGCCAGATCAAAGGCGGCATATTTGTCTTCGCCATCTGATTCGGCACGAAGAACGGGACCGGCTTCAACGAGCTTCAGTTCGACGTGATCGCCGCCGACAAGTCCCTTACCGCCATGGTGCTTGCTGACGGTGACATCCAGTTCGAGGGGACGGTCTGCGAGCTTTTCTATTTTGTCGACCTTCTCGGTGACG